>CAXUMK010000077.1:0-21140 GCA_964251885.1 uncultured Segetibacter sp.
ATAAACAGTTTTGAACCGTAGTGTTCACATTATTACTAAAGTTGCACTCTAACAAGACAGCCCTTTGACAGTAATTGAAGACAGCGTTTTGTACGGTTAGTCCGGCTGTACTGTGTTTATCATCGTAAGTTCTTATGCCTATACCATAAGCATTCACTTCCAATCCGTCAATTGTTATATAAGAACTGTTTGCCAAATTTATAGCTGGTTCATAATCTCCGGGAGATACAGGAACTATATTTGCAATTGAAACAATATGTTCCTCTGATGTTCCTGAAGCTGGTTTATAATATACATTCCTTTGATCGCACCACCACTCGCCATCAGTACAATCAGCAGATGAAGCCTTTTTTAATACAGGCTTTCCATCTTCGTAAAAGATGGAGATGTCAGGAAACATTTGTTTTTTAACACCGTACACTCCATTCACATTTCTTTGCCAGCCTATAATTGCAGGCAGTGTTATAACAGGTAATGCTCCCCTTCCATACGAACCAATTATAATTGGAGAAGACTTTGTCCCTGATGCACTTACTATTATTGAACCTCTGAATACCTCTCCTCTTTTAAATAATATAGAATCACCTGGGCGAATATTTGTAAAAAAGTCGTTCAGTTTTGCTAAAGATTTCCAGGGAGTTAATGGATTTTGCGCCTGCGTAGAAGTGTAAGAATCATTCCCATGTGTTGCAGAAAAATAATAGTTTTTTGCATGTGCTGTCTCTGCCGATGAGCAAGCTGAAAAATAAAGGGATGTTATCAATATCGCGGTTAGGGAATTCATGCTGGCTGGAATATTTTGACTCTTTGAAACCGTATTTTTCTATAGCTGAAGCTGAAGTACTTTTTTTTGTACAAAACACAATCAACGGTTTATGAAGCAAATGTTACAAGGCCATTTCTAAAGTCCCTATAATTTCTTTTATAACCTTATCCCAGTTATATCTTTCTATAGTGGCAGATTGACCGTCTCGTCCCATCTGCTCCATAATTTGCGGACTGTTTAATGCTAATTCTATTTTATCAGATAACTGTGTCTTATCAGCTTGGTTAACAATAAAACCATATTTGCCATAACCAGAAAATTCAGGAAACGCATACCTGTTTAATCCTATTATTGGCGCCTTGTTTGCCAATGCTTCCAAATAAGTAATACCGTTTACTTCTGCCAATGCAGGCATTACATACAACGAACATTTTTGGAAAAGTTCAATTGTTTTACTTCTGGGAAAGTTTTCATAATACTCTACTCCGGCTTGTTGTTTATATGTCGTACCAACAACATGCAGTTTTACATCCTCATCCTTCCTTTTTACAATATCAAAAGCTTCTAAAAGAAGATCAAGCCCCTTGAGCTTTTCCCATCCTCTTTTTAAAACAATCAGCATCTCTTTATTTGTATAATCCTTTGTTCCAAAATAAGGCTGCAGGTTTACGCCAAAGCCAATGTTTTTTATTTTATTACCATTTATACTATAATCCTTTATAAGGCTTTGCCTTGACCATTCATTCATAGTAAAAATGTAATCTAACCTCTCCAGATAAGAAACATTTTTTTCATTGTACCAGTTCATATACTTCTTTAAAAGCGGCTTGGTGTTTAAGCCAAACTCCATTACTCCTTTTAAAGTTGCATCTACATAGGCAACATTTTTTACTTTACCAGCCAGTTGCGGCGGCACGCAATACTCGCAGATATGAAACAAAATATCTTCTGATGTAACACCTTTTCTTTTGAAATGCGAAAGAAGATTTTTTTCATAAGATCCTGAAGTAAAAAAATCTCTTGTATCACTTCTGCGATAAAAAAAATTTTCAGCTATTTTGCCTGCCATCTCAGGCAATAAATATTTTATATTCTTTTCTATGCTATAGTCAATAGTATCCTTTAGCAGGTTGGCTTCGCTTAAACCGGTATAAAGAGCATGAGGCGTTCCCGACCAGGTCCTTGGGTTCCTGGGATCTCCAAAACAACTTAATATAATTTTTTTGTCCATTACCTAACTCTTTAAAAAAATCTGAAGTTCTTCCGGTGTTCCTAAAATACTAAATTGATCTACCATATCTATCGTAAACTTTCTTCCTTTTTCAATTAAAAAATTATACATCGGCGCTATATAAAATTCTCCTTTGTATCGAATATTGTTATTGAGATGATATTCCACTGTTTCAATAAAATCAGATGCCTGCTTAAAATGATAAAGACCTGTAAGTGCATTTTCAGATATTACTACTTTTTCTGCGGTTTTGATCACAAATCCTGAATCATCAACAGAGGCAAAACTAAACTGGGGTTTATCGCTCTTAAAACACCCGATAATACCGTCTGATGTCGAATGTGATAAATGGGTTTTTAAAGTAGAAGAATGGAAAGATGTATCAATATTAAATATTAAAAGTTCTGTATCGGGAATTATCAGATTTTTAGCGAGGTAGACCGTTTCTGCTTGCCCCCGGGTCACTTGATCCAAAAATAGAAATTCGATGTTGTTAACCTTATCTGAATAAAGCGTTTTTATTTTCGAACTAATATCGAACTCTGCCTCATGTTCACGCAGAGCAATAAAAATAAGTTTCGATGCAAGCTCTAAAGGAAGTGAACTAAGCGACCATTCTAAAAGTGTTTTCCCTTTTGCTTCAATAAAATATTTTGGGCAGGTGTAACCCACATCGGCAAATCGCTGTCCCCGGCCCGCCATTGGAATTACAAAATTCATTTTATGGTTTTTGAATGTGCTTTTTCTTTATTTACCGGCAGACCTGAACCATCATCATTAAACTGATCCCAGCTTTCAAACCTAAACCCATTATCATCTATATAAATTTCCGCCCAGGGTTTGCCAAAATAAATCTCGTCGTAACCAATTTCATTTTTATCCAGCCATTCTAAAGTTTGCTTTCCAATCCGTTGTATTACTTTCCCTATATTTCCATCGCACGTTTTCATGTGACGCGCGGTTTGTATAATTATATAATGACCATTTTTACGAAGAGCATCAATCTTTTCTTTTGCTCCGGGAACAATACCTACATTCAAATAAGTTTCACCTTCTCCTTTTAACTTTGCAATTACTCCATCTAAATCAATACATATTCTTGCCATATTATAAATTTTCGTTTAAAATCTTTAACCCGTGCAGGTACATTATGCGTTGCCGTTCAAAATTATCGTTATGCAGTGAACACATTCCAATGAACAACAAGCCTACTATAAAAAAAATATCCTCCTTTTTATATCCTAATTTATTTATTAAGTCTATTGTGAGTTCTTTTAAAAGTTCCTGGTTATCGCGCAATTTAAACTGGTAGCTGTGCCTGCCATTTTCATAAGAATACAGGAATAAATCATTTACAATGTAATCGTAACAAAATATACTGGAGTGAACCAGTTTTGCAATATCATATTTTATATCGCCATAAATTCCAACGCATTTTTCTCCAAAACTTCCCCTTGGATCTATCAGCTTTAGAGAGTCTCCTACATAATCGTATAGTATATTGTTGAAGCACAAATCTCCATGCATTATGCAAAAATGATCTTCGCTATATAATTCAGCTATTCTTGCTTTTATTTTTACCTGTAATTGTTCATAATTAGAACAGATCTGATTATTAATAATGATCTCCTCATTTAAATATGGTTCTGAATTATTAATTAGAATTTTCCTGAATTGAATGTATCTGTCATTGGTTTTATTGAAATAAAAATCGTTGTGAGCACCAATTCCAATTGAAAAGCGATTACTTCGGAACTTATGAATAATGTTATAAAAATTCTTAAATATCCTTTCCCAGTATATAGAATCTAAGTTCCAGTACAACTGGTATTCGCTTATGTTAGGATAGGAATAATACTCCATACTTACAGAAGCCATGTCATTTACAATACTAAACTGATCAATAACTTTTGGGTAATACAATCTTATTTCTGCCGGAAGCATATCTACATACCTCACTTCATTTTGAAATTTATTCCAATGCAGACTTTTTTTTGTGATAATAGTACCTTCTTTAGATATTTCAAGCTTATTGAATGAACGGCTGAAAATGATTTTCTTTCGCGATCTGAAATAATTTATTTCATGCCCTACATCAATCCAGTCAACTTTGATATATTCAAGGTTGCTTATCATAGCTGCACACTTAACAACTTCTAATAAATCTGACCTGGTAGCACACTTTTTCAGGGATTGAATGATGGTGTCTCTCTCAAAGCAAAATATACCGGTAAACGGCCACCCTATATCCGTTTCTCTGTTGTTCTTTAAATTAAAACGGACACCATCTTCACCAATTTCTATAGAGGAATAATATTTATTGTGTTCAATTTCAGATGATAAAAAAACCTGTCCAACTTTAGCAACCCCGGTTGGTATCGTAGTAACTACATTTACAATTATGGAGTCAAAGACGCCTATCTCAGATAAACTAAACTCCAGTGTCTCATTAACACCTTCTGTAGGAGGAACTTCGATAAAATGATAATGTTTAAATGCACTTAACTCATCTTCTATATTTTCTAAATCCTTTTTATTCGTTGCGATATAAATCTCAGCTTCAGGCAAAGAATTGACATAAAAACTAACTATTAATTTAATTACACTTTGCGAATTGATTGGTATCAATCCCGGAGTATTAAATTTCGCCTTAATGTAACTTAACCGATTTTCAATACTTCCGGCTGCCAAAATCAAAACCTTTTCTTTCAAAGTTTACTCCTTTAATTGTTAATAAAAAACCAGCCAACAGAAGTGAAGAAGTGAAGATATAAAATAAAGATAGAAAGCACCGAAGACCGGTGCTTTCTATCTTTATAAAAGAATAACAATGCTAACGATACGATTGTATCATTGCAAAAAAGCAGGAAAAAAATACTAACCTACTTTTTTATTTTTTATTCAACTACAATTTGCTGAATGGAGACGTTTTCATTTTTCCATACAATTAATTTGTAAATGCCTTTACCAATGGAAGCAGGCAACTTAATAGTTTCAGTACCTGTACCTCCAGGATGTTGTACACTTTGCTGCAAAACCCGCTGTCCCAGGTTATTCATAAGGTTTACTACATATTTTCCTTCAGGAAGATTATTGAATTGAAGGCTGATTGATTTACCTGCAACGGGATTTGGATATGCTATTATTTTAGCAGCGATAGCAGCGAGTTTTACATTTACTATCACACTGTAGTTTTCATTACCCGAAGCTTCAATTACTTTAATGCGGTAATAGTTGTTTCCGCTAAGGGGATTTACATCCGGCCAACTATAATTTGCAGAACCATTGTTATTAGATGTAGGCGCTACTTCGCCGACTTTTGTAAATACTATCCCGTTTTCCGATCTTTCAACTTCATATCTAATTGCATTACTTTCTGTGGCTATACTCCAATTTACCTGTACCCCTTCATTTTTCTGATATGCCTTCACATAAGTAAAAATAACTGGAAGCACTTGATTTGTTTCTGCATAACCCAAATCCGGAGCTTTACCATTATATGGAAGTCCTACATTTATTCCAGCATCAATAGCGGGGGAAGTGGATTGTAAACTAAAATTAGTTGAGCTAACATCTACAAATAACGGATCTGCAATTTTACTGTGAATCTCTAATCCTAAAGCCTGCATTCCGCTTAGTGGTAAGATTTTTTTTAGTATAAATCCATTACTTGTTTGAGTTGTGTCTTCGAAATACATATTATAATCCATCACAAAATTTGCAGGTTTCGCTGACCAGTACCGATTTATAAACCTGTAACTACCCGAGTTGTAAATAATATTATTTTCTATCGTAAAATAAGGTGTCCGGGATGTTGGAAAATAAATAATGTTTGCATCTCCAACAAGAGTGTTATTTACGAAATAATTCATCTGTGTTGTATTTATACCCTGATAAATAGCTACTGTTCCATCAAAGTCTGTAACACTATTGATAAACAAATTATTGGATATAAAATTATTATTAAAGGAATAGGTGGCAGACTTGCCTTCGATATAATTATCACCCAGGAAAACAAGCGCACCTCTTTTATTGTTTAATATCCTGTTGTAGGAAATAGTATTGTTATCTGACGACCTCGTATTTAAATTATAGAGTATAATTCCTGATTGAAACCCATCATGAATGTAATTATTAGATATAGTTCCATTCATAAAATTTTGTACACCTATTGCTTCAAAATCGGGGCCATAGGTCCAGGCGGTTGTTCCATCTATTGTGCCGGTTTCAGACATTTCATTACCAGTAATTTTACAAGCTGTATTTGTACCATTTATTTGACTCAGTCCGCTTTCGGTTGGGCGGCAATATATTCTTATCGCATTTTGATTTCTATAAAATAAGCAATTTTGAATAGTAGCATTTGTATTAATAACTGTATTCTCCATCGAAAAAACACCACTTTGACAATAATTGAACACAGAGTTTTGTACGGTTAACCCTGCTGTACCATTTCCAGGGTCAAAAGCTTTTACCCCAAGGCCAAAGGCATCGAATTCTATCCCGTCAATAGTAATATAAGAATAAGAGCCATTTGACAAATCTATTGCAGCTTCGTATTCACCCACTGTACCGATGTTTGCAATAGTTAGTATATGATCTTCAATCGTTCCGGAGTCCGGTTTGTAATACACACTAACACTATCGCACCACCATTTACCATCAGTACAATCGGGGGATGAGGCAACTTGCACTAAAGGTTTGCCATCCTCAAAAAAGATTGAAATACCAGGCACCATTTGTTTACTAACACTATACACTCCATTAGTATTCATTGTCCAATCTGTGACCGCAGGCATAGTTATCACGGGCAATGCTCCTGTACCATAAGAACTAATTATGATGGGTGAAGAAATTGTTCCGGATGCACTGATAATGATTGAACCCCTAAATATTTCTCCCCTGTTTAATAAAATGGAATCTCCCGGTTGAATATTTGAAAAAAAATCACTGAGTTTTGCTAAAGATTTCCATGGAGTTGAAGGATCCTGTGCCTGGGTTGAAGTATAAGAATCATTACCGTTCTTAACAGAAAAGTAAAAGCTTCTTGTAAACGCTGTTTTTCCAAATAAATAGAAAAAAAGGAATAAAATCAGGTGTCTTATGCAATTAACACGATTCATATAAGGGTTTTGATATTTCTACTATTAAAGTAAAATGAGAAACGGAATAATTATAGAAATTGAATCGAGAGAAAGCAAAAATGCAGAAAAAACTTCGAAAACCAATTTCTTGTTTAATTAAAGTTTTTTGAATGGTTGCAATGCCATAAAGCTTCGTGGAATGTACCCGGCGGGTAATAAAACTGCGTTTATCGTGTTTCAACTGCAACTTACCCTGGTTGCGCGGTTTTATTTATTCACTCAAATCACCTTTTTCAGGTCTGCAATTAATAACGATGTTCGTAAATCAACCCCTTTTTTTGTTAAATGATATGGGGTATTAAAAATCAAACTATCCGGGAAAATATATCTTTCGGGATTAGAAAGCAGATTAAATTCCAGGCTTTTCAGCTTTTGTTCAACCTCTTTTATTTGAACTGCCGATTTTTGAAAAGAGATATCCAGATAACATGGAAATGTAATGTACAATTTTGCTTTTTTCTTATATAAATCGTCTCTAAATCTACTTAAACAATCGAATACACTTAAATTTATTTTACCTTCAATTTTTCCAAGCGGTCTTACTTTCTCTTTCGGTAGATTCCAGTGTATATAAGCATCTCCAAATGAGTTAAACGACTTTCGCTCATAGATTCCTGTAGAGCTATCTATATTTTGGTGGTTTATGTATCCATCTATTTTTAACTGAATATAATTGGGAATGTACTTAATGAGTGTATAATATTGTTTATCGTCTAAAAACTTGATAGAATTCGGATAAATATCGAGGATTATTAATAACAGTTCTGTTTCACCATCTGCTAAATCTCCGTAAAATTGCTGGTATTCGGGGGAAAGTATTACAATATCATTTTCTTTTATAAAACCTTCTGTACTTGACATCATGTACTTTAACCCGATATTGGTATAAATGCCAGTATTGACAGGATTTAAACCTAAGGAATCGTGAATGGTTTTAGAATCTAAACCAAAACTCAGGTTTGAGCCACCAATAAAAATTATTCGGGGAGCAGGAGTTCTTTTTAATAGTTCGTTTTTTTCAACTATCGCATAAATCAACGATTGTTGCAACGATTTACTCGCTGGTATAAAAATAACAATCGCTAACATCATTAACACCGGAACAATTACTAAAATCAATTTAAGCAACAATTTTTTCATGATCAGAACTGAAAATAAATAAACTGGCGGTTTTCAAAAATACCCAGATAAATGATGGCAAATATTCCGGCATAATAAATAGTCCACCTGATATAAGCCGGTTGCTGACTCAGTAATGCGCTTATCCTCTTTTTACTTTGCAGGTATTGCACCGATTCAAGAAAAAATATTAATAATAAAGACAAAACCAGAGATTTTTTATTCATCCCCAGGTTATCAACTATAGTCTGATGATGTTGTATTAAATTAGCTACATCGGGTATTCCAGTGATGATATGCTTTACAATATAAAGTGCAACGTGCACATTTTCGGCTCTAAAAAATATCCACGCAAAATCGATTAATACAAATGTTATCAGAACAGGTAAAAAGCGAACCTTTTGAAGATGAAAAAAGTCGTCAATCTTTTTTCTAAAACCTTTAGTAAGCAATGCAAAAACTAAATAAAAGCCATTTAGCGCCCCCCAAATAATAAATGTCCAGTTTGCTCCGTGCCATAACCCGCTTATTATAAAAACAATAAAAAGATTTAGATACCAATGCGGAATGCTTACTCTGTTACCTCCAAGACTAATGTATAAATAATCCTTAAACCAGGTTGACAGAGAAATATGCCAGCGTTTCCAAAACTCATCAACACTTCTTGACTGGTAAGGTTTATTGAAGTTCGTCATTAACTTAAAACCCATAATTCTTGCAGCGCCAATAGCCATATCAGAATATCCTGAAAAATCGCAAAATATCTGGAAAGCAAAAAAGACAGTCGCTATAATAAGGCACACACTATTATAATCGTATGGTTTGTTATAAACACTGTCAACAACAATAGCCAACCTGTCTGCTATTACTACTTTTTTAAATAAGCCCCACGCCATTAATTTCAACCCGCTTGTTATGCGGTCATAATCAACATCAAACTTTTCTCTGAATTGGTGTAACAGATTTTGAGGTCGCTCAATAGGCCCGGCAACCAGTTGCGGATAAAACATTACATACAAAGAATAGATGCCAAAATGCCTCTCGGCTTTTTGGTGTCCGCGATAAATCTCTATCGTATAGCTCATTGCCTGAAACGTATGAAAAGAAAGCCCGATGGGCAAAAGAATAGACAAAAAAGGAAAGGGATTTTTATACCCGAAGCCATTGAGAAAAGAGGATAAATTGTCGTTTATGAAATTATAATACTTGAAAAAAAAAAGCACCCCAATGTTTGCGATCAGGCTACATATTAAAAGCATTTTTCTTTGGCGGCCTTGTGCACTCTCGATGTAAAGACCGGCAAAATAATCAACTACTATTGTAAACCCTAGAATAAGTATATAAACCGGAACAAAAGACATATAAAAATAACAACTGCTAATCAGCAATAACAGCCATCTTCTTTTATATGCTATTGAAAAATATAAAGTTGTTACAACTACGAAAAATACCAAAAAATGCAGAGAGTTAAAAAGCATGGTCTTTACATTTCTCTTTACTAATTATTTAGTTTATACAAATTAACCACTACTTATACTGCACAAGGGATAAAAAAGTCAGTAGCATTTTTTTTTTAACCGGTCGTAATTACTACAATAAGGCTTACGTTGCGGCGTCCTGCCTTAAGCGCAATAAGCGTCAACTTAAGAGTTATTTGGAGACGAACATTGGTTTTTTGTGGTACATCGTTGTGTCACTTAGCGCTCTTTGCGGTATCCGATAGATACCTTTGAATCGGACTTGTACCCAAACCTATATTCAGCTTTTAACCCAAAATCTGCTCGCCTTACTGTCAAAAACTACATCCACAAGCACTTTTTTCTTTAAGTTGACGCCAATATGCCTCAGGCGCGATGCTTTTTATTCATTATTCGACAAGCCAGGAGTCACTTGTATCCCTTGACATTATAATTATACTTTACCAAATTATGTTTTCGTGTACTTTCTTCAAAAGCTGCCATAAAAAGATACGGCACAAGTGTGCGACGCAACCGGAGTCGCCATGAAATACAACTGACGGTTACCCAAAAAAAGCAAATACTAAAACATGGCAAAGTAGAATTAATTACTGCAGTCATAACAAAGGTTAATAATCGCTTTTACTCAATTAACCCCGCTTTTATCCGTTTTGTTGTATTTTAATATTTCCTGTTTAAAAAATTGATATGCTTCTTTTCCTTTGCTGATCAATTTCATATTGACTGATTGCAAAGCTTTTGAAGCAATCATTTCTTCTACGTCCTGGTATTTTAATTCCACCAAATGAACCATTAACTTTTCGGCGATTAAAAATTTGTCTACTTCTAAAAGTTCATCCTGGTAAACAGAAATGGTTGGAACTCCAATCAATGCCATTTCTCTTGTCATCGACCCTCCTGCGCCTATAAATAAAGAGCAGTTAATAGCAACCTCTTCAAATGGAAGAGGATATTGGGGTACTTCAATTCCTTCGAATTTTTTTTGCTTGTAATACTCTAATTGCGATTTTTCACGCGGTAAAACCGTTACTAAATAATGTTCCTTGAGTTCGAGAAGAAGATCGTCTAAAAAATAAAGTCTGCCCGAATAGTATTGTGCTGTTAACGGCTCAGGCCTAACATATATTTTAATTCTACCGGGCATTTTTAAAGCTCTTTTATTTTGAATTTCAAGCCCTTTTTTCCACAAATAAATGCCTTCTTTAACGCCGGGATAATTAGAAACTTTTCTTCTTCTTGCTCCCATTTTAACGGCTCGCGAGATTGCAAATTTTTCGGGAATAAAAATTTTTGTTGCAAATAAAAAAGAAGGAATATTTCCTAAAGCGTGTTCATTATCATTGGTATATATAGAAGGTATCCGTAATATTGTTGCCGTGAAAGGCAAATAAAAGCTGCTCTGGCAAATGGCTAAGTCTATTTTTTTCCCCTTTAAAAACAGTAGTAATGAATATATTCTGTGAACGTATGAAAGTGCCTTTCCGGTTAACGCCCTTTTAGCATCAGGACCTACTACAGTGTGCTTCCAGTTTCTCTGCTTTATCAAGTCTACTGTATTTGACGAATCCCTGCATGTCAAAATAATTTCGTGTCCATCCAGGGTAAGTTCGTCTATCAACGGTTCAAAAAAGCTTACCTGTGGAGAATTGATGAAATCAATCCAAATTGTCATTTATATAATTGATTGTCGAATGATAACGTGTGAATGATAGTAATATTATTGTTTTAAAAAATGGTTTTCTGCCTTTGTTATTCTATACGAAAGAAAGTAGCCTCATATACTTGCACCATTTCCCATTCGTGAATGTTTCGCATGATTATTTTTTACGTGTAATTTGAGCAAGATATGTATTTACCACACAACTTGTATATTATTTTTCATTATACAATTAAGGTATTTTTTAATTACCCCCTAAATAAACTATTCTTTTAAGTTTATGTTTTGTCACTATTGCTTATGTGCCTGATGTTTCTACAACATATAAAAACACAGCTTTTCCAAAAAACTCATTGATACCAGAATATATACGCAAAAAAATCAGAGAAAATTTTTGAATATTTTCAATTCATTGCGATATGTGGTAAAAGTATGCTCGCCCTTTTTGCTTTTAATGAAAGCTTCCAGTTTAAGAAGGGAGTAATTAGACAGAGACTTTGGATGCCCAATAATTACAAAATGTTCATTTTGAATAGTACGTGTAAACTTTTTGAGATACAAGGCAAACGCTTTTTCAAGGTAATACGCTTTAAAGCCATCGATCGAAACGACAGAATGCGTAAACCTGGTTAACAGGCGGAATAGTTGTTTTTTTGAATTTTTTATTGGCTTTCCTTTTCCTAAAGCCTGATGAAGCTTTTTATCGCCAAACAGTTTATTCCAAGTCATCATCCAAAAGAAAAGTGGCGAAACTTTTTTGCTTGCAATAGGCAATTCAACAAACGGCCCCGTTAAAGACTTAATTAATGGATCGTTATCGAATTTCCAAATAGTAGCATCGCCGGGAGCACTTCTAAAGTCAAAAAAATGGGTATTCGATAAGTTATAACCTTTATTAAAAACAGTAGAGTCTACAAATATTCCATTTTCGTATAAAGCAGAATACAGTTTTTCAAATGGCTGCAAACACCACCCTCCTGCTCTATACGCAAAAATGGACTTTTGAGAAATATATTCCAGTTCTTCTTTATACTCCCTCACAATACGTGAAATTTCGGTTTGGTCAAAATCTGCTAATTTATATCTCGAGAAGTTAAAGACCCATTGCCGGCCGTCATAATAAGTATCCTCCCAGTGCGGATGAATATGCAGTTGAATATCGTGTTTATCTAAAGAAACCGCTTTAAGTTGCGCCGCAATTAGCATATAATCTTCAAGTAGTGCAGGGTGTTGTTTGCCGTATCTTTTCAAAGCAAGTAAATAGCCGACATCCACAAAAAAAGTAAGCTTAATACCATGAAGATTGCATATTGTTAGCAACTTATTCGTTGGCTCCAGCATACAACTCCTGAAATCTCCTGATGAATCTCCGAAAAACAACTCGTAGTCGAGAGTAATGTAAATTTTCATTTTGCTTTTCATCCAAACTTTAAAACAAGTAAAGTCGGTTTAGTTTCTGCATAGAAACTTCTGCTTTCTCTGTTAATTATACTTTTTCTGCTATTAAAAAATATCCAAATGGAAAATGCCGGCTTGTTGCTTTTGAAGCTTTTCTGCCTAAATGCGTTTTAACTACAAAAGCAGTAAACTTTTGAATAAAAACTGCCATAAATTTGCCGACGAACGGAACCGTTCTAACTAATTTGGCACATATATCAGTTAGAATTTCCGGAATACCTCCGTATGCTTCTAACAGCAGAATTGTAAACCCTGCTTCTTCTGCCATCGCTCTAAGCCCATATTCGGTATACCTGAAATAATCGTGGGGTTGTTCGTGCAACCAGTAATAAAACGGCACGTTCATCATTAGTCTTCCATTTATTTTCAATATCCTTTGCATCTCTTGCCATAGCTGCTCGGGTTTTCTGATGTGCTCTAAAACATCGGAAAGAATAATAGTGTCAAATTCACCGCTATCTAATGGAAGTTTTTCATTAAGATCAAGCTCATAATCTAAATACGGGTTCTTGTGTAACGTATTCGTCCAATCAATACAAATATTTTCAGTTATAAAATCTTTATAGGTCGCATAAAGAGGAACTTTGCCGCAACCCAGATCGAGTAGTTTGCCTTTTGCATACAGTTTAATATTTTGGTCGTAGAAGTCAGCAATAATTTTACCCACTAACCTGGAAGCAATGTTTACTTCCTTTTCAACTAACGAAATTTGAAGCTTTTTCTTTCTGTAAACAAATTTGCTGGGTGTCCATTGCTCCTTATTTCTCATATATACTCACTTAACTTTTTTTGGAACAATGCCTGAGCTTGGTAACAATATCAATATTCTTCTTATTTCAACCAATCAAAACCTTCATGCGCCTATCAATGTTTCATTGCTGCTACGATAGTAGTGAAGCATACATTTCTTCAAGTTCAGCAGTTTTAGCATACAGATCTAAATCTGTCTGGGCGTGCTTTTTTGCATTCTCTCCTATTTTTCTTCTAAGGTCTTCATCATTACAAAGGAGTAGAATTTTATCTGCGATGGCCTTATAATCATGTTCTCTCACTAAAAACCCATTAACGCCATTTTCAATGATTGAAGGAATTCCGGCATGCTTAGTTGATATAACAGGCAAGCCGCTTGCCATAGCTTCTACTATCGTGCCCGGTATTCCTTCTTTGTCTCCTTCTGGCGCAGTAACACTTGGATGGACGAAAACGTGTGCTTCGGATAAAACCCGGTTATATTCTTCTCCGTGATTAATAATTCCACTAAATTCTACATAGTCGTTCAGCGAATTGGAAAGTATGTATTCATGCAACTTCTCCCTCAATTCTCCGTCTCCAATAATCTTATCATCGCCTACTATTTTATACTTTATTTTCAAATCGGGAAATTTTTTCACAATCATATTAAGCGCTTGCAAAACTGAGAGGTGTCCTTTTTTATAATACAGGCTGGCTATAGTGAGCATTTTAAATGTTTCGGTTACGTTATAGTCCCTTTTAAAGTCAAAAATCTTTGTGTTTGTACCAAAATAATGAACTTTTATTTTTGATTCAGGGCATCCGATCTTCATTAAATCTGCTTTCATATCTTCAGACATTGCTAAAAATAAATCATACTCTTTAAATAATGGTTTGAAATAGACCTTAGCTATGTAGCCATATTGTTTTGGAAACTTTGACACATCGTATCCATAACACGAGCATACTTTAGGAATTTTACAGTTTTTAGAAAATGGCAGAAAAAATCGGGCATCAGTCGCAAAATGAGCATGAATAATATCGGATTTGATTAAGCTGTATTTTTTGGTAAAAAAATCAACGTTTTTTCTACGCAGCAATTTTAAATCTAAAAAAGATTGTATTTTATTAGGGGAGAAAACCTGGGCATTACAGGGTAAAGTCTTCATCTCCTTCATTGTAAATACATTGTGCCTGCAATGTGATGTATAATTAATTTGATTAACAATAAAAGACTCAGTCGGCAAGGTAAATTTCCTTTCAAGATGAAGAACGCTTATTTTATCTTTAATCATTTTATTTGAATAGCCTCTAACAAACAATATTTAGACTAATTCTTTGGAAGTTTGAACATAAGTCAGCTTTTTGCTCCGCGGGAATAATGTAAACAGGAATATAATATTGAGTACATCAAAGACAATGAAATAAAAAAAAAATTGTACTGTCTGCACATGTTTTTCCTGTTTGAAACTTCGGAAAAGAATAGCTGCTAAATAAATAAATGCCCCTACCGCAATAAAACGAGCTGGCATAATGAAAGAGCCAATTAAGATAAGCAGTAACAAAATAAATGTTTTATCATTAACCCAAATGCGCTTATACAAATACTTATTGAATAAATGATCCCTATATATAACACATCGGGCATGAAAAGCAGCACTGTTAAAAAGCTCCTTCCAAATTCTCGAGACGTCTAAGTAGTTTACAGTATTATGAAACGTAATCATCTTCCTAAGACGAATAAATTGAAAATATCTTTTAGCCAATCTTAAACCCAAGTCCCCATCCTCCCCGGCATCAAACTTTGTTCTCATTCCATTAACAGCATTCCAAACGCTTTTTTTTATTATAAAGATCCCCCCGTCTAATGGCTTACGCTTTGAGAAAAACTCAGTCTGTTTATTATACCTTATGGTTTTAATAACACCGTCTTCAACGTCAGCTATTGTACCGGAAACAACGTCGTACTTCAATTTTTTATTTGTATCCAGCACTTCCTGCAGAAATTCTTTACATATCTCCATATCAGCATCAATAAAATAGAGAATGTTTCCCCTTGCTTCTAATGCCCCTATATTTCTGCCAATAGCCGCATTTCGATAACCCGTAGCCTCAAATATCTTAATTTCTTTAAACTTTCCTGCTATCGCAACACTATTATCTGTTGATTGAGAGTCTACATAAATGATCTCGTAATCTTCAATTGAGTTATAGAAAGCGGTTTCGTATATACTTTTAAAACATTTCTCTAAATGCTTCCCTTCGTTTCGGCCAATAACTATAAAAGATATCATTAAAATTTATTTATCACTCGTTGCGTATTCATATAGAGCCCATTAAAAGAGTATACGCATGAATTGAAAATGTACTGCAACTAAAACTTTTTATACTTTAATGTACAACGAATAGCCAGTTTTAATATTTCCAGCAAATTTCCGTATGCAAAATTCCCATAAGAGTTTTTGATATAAAAGTGCAAAGTAAACATTCCAAACCTCGATGCCTTTTTACTTACAAACAAAAATTGCTCGCCTAATACCTTGTTTAATGCTTCCGGATTATAAATCTGCATTTCGTGATTCTTCTCCTTTATTTTTCTTAGCCATTCATAACTTTCTTTATAATCATTGATATCCTCAACCGGCTTTTGAGAAGCAATTAAAGTATGTATCCGGTAATTAGCATTATCTGCTGTTATTCCAAGGTTTTTAAGACCCTGAAAATAAATAACCTTGTGTATATTGAAATGAGCCTCTTCTTTTGTTTTATATTTTTTTGAAATACTTGTATCTGACGCCCTGTACAGGTATAAAGATTCTTGTAAGTTGGTCATGGGAAACAAAAAAGAGCACCTGAAATAAAAATCATAATCTTCTGCAATCGGCAATCCTTCATTAAAAGACAAATTGTGTTTTCTGATTGTAGACAACCGCCACATCGATGTCGGGTGAAATAAGGCAGTTTTAAAAAGTAGTTTTGCCTTTATAATCTCCGGGTCAGCACTTAATTTGTCAGTGACATTTTTTTTTCCTCCAAAGTTTGTCATCCATGTACCACATACTTCATATAGCTCATTTTGCTTCAAAAACGCAATTTGCTTTTCAAAGCGGGTAGGTATATTTATGTCATCGCAATCTACCCATGCTAAAAATTCACCTGTTGCCCTTTGCAACCCTACATTTCTGCAATAAGCAATCCCCCTGTTTCTTTCATTTTTTATGAGTTGTACCCTTTTATCTTTACAGGAAGCAATGATTTCGTTTGAATGGTCAGTAGAGCCATCGTCAATAATAATAAATTCAAAATCATCGAATGTTTGATCTAAAACACTTTTAATAGCCTCACTTAAGTACTTCTCTCCATTATATACCGGCATTACAACGGTTAATAGAGGTTTTGCGTTTAAGGAGGTGTTTTTAAAATCCTTACTTGTTATAGAGTGTACCGGACTTTTGGGTTCTTTATTTTTCACTTCTTTCTTCAAACATTTTTCTTAATGCATTTTTTGATACTCTTGCTATATACCCTTCAGCTTTAAATAATTGAAGCGAAACAACAATAGTTAAAGTAAATACTAACAATCGTATTTGAAAGCTTGGCGGTTTTAGTAGTTGATTGAATAAAAAAACGACAATTCCCTGTACAAGATATAAGCTGTAAGACGCATCGCCAATCTTCATAAGCAAAGAGTTACTAAAACGCTTAAAAAAAAAATCGTTAGCCAAAAAGGACGAAAATAAAAACGCTGACGGCAATCCCCATGCGCCAAACCTTGTAATGGCTGCAGAAGTTTTATAAAAGAAAACAAAATCCCTCTGATAATTATTATTTGTGTGTAAAAATTGAAGTTGAATAGCATTATCAGACAGATCCGAAGAAAATATACCTACAAGAACAATAAGGACAGAAGAAGCTAAAAGAAATATCTTTTTTTGAAAGAATGGTAATATTTTATTCCTGAAATGATATATTAAAAATCCTAAAACAAAAGTGTAATTAATGCCGGACTTTAAAAAACTAAATAAGTACGATGAAAACGGCAGTAGTTTACAGAGAAGAAGAAATATAAAAAAAGATACAGCAATCAGAATATGTTTATCATAAAAAGCATAAAGAGAAAGTCCAACAAAAGCATAAAAAAACAATTCATGATTTAACGACCATCCTAAAAAAAGAGTGGGATCGTTTTTTTGGGGTAAAAAAAGAAAACTATTAAGAAGCTTTTCTTCATCAAATGTATGTGAGAACAAAAAGATCACAAATGCCGTTATAGCAGTCATTAAATAATAAAAGGGAACAACCCTGCTTATTCTATTAATGAAGAATAATCTTGTAGATCCTTTACCCGGAAGATTATCAATCGAAGATGCAATTACATAACCCGAGATAATAAAAAAAATATCTACCCCTATTGAACCACAAAATTTTACCTGGATGTAAGGTATATAATTAAAAATATGAACCTGCAAAACAAGAAGGCAAGCAATAGCTCTTAAAATTTGAACCGATACGAGCTTGTTTTGGTGTAACATTATCTCTGTGTACTTTGAAAATTTTTAAAGCTTCTTAAATCAAGCGAAGAGGCACGCAAAAGAAATCACACAAAAGTGCTTTTAAAATTTTCTATTGGCTTCCCGGGCAAGCAACAGAAGAAAGTGCTTAAAATCTATATTTTATAAAACCAGGTCTTACTTCAGGAGAGTCAGTCTCTTCTTTTTTCTGCTTTTGTTTATTATACACCGATTGATAGATGTATAAAGCGAATACAGTAGTAATTAAGTAATAAGCGCTATAAACTGTATCCGACGTTAAACATGTGATAAGAAGAAACCACAAATAATATTTTACGTAGTAATATTCTGATGGAAGCGCCAACTGAAAGCTTTTGACCCAAATCATGATATAGCCAACTACTGCTAAAATTCCAAACATGGTAAACACTCCCACAAGTCCAATATCTTCCATAAACAAATCTTCTTTATATAAGGCTGTAACATATTTGCCGTAACGTGAAACAGTTGATGAACATGGAACACCGTTTCCCAGCACGTTGCTGAAGATATTAGGCGAAAATTCGGTCAGGAAATAAAGGCCTGCCTTTACCCTGGCATCTTCTGTTCCCTCTTTTGCAGTTTGTTCCTGGGCTTTTCTTAATCCTTTAAAAACCGGAATATCTGTCTGACCTGCAATTACTATAATCGCGATAACAGAAGCGATCACAATAACCTTTTTTTTGGTGTTTTGACTTTTTAGAAAATGGTATAGATAGATAATAAGAACCGCTGCAATAACCTGCCTGGTCACCTGCATTACCGGAATGACAATGCCTAAAACTGTAAAGAATATCCACAATCGCCTTCTATCTTTTAATTCAGTCAGTTTATTTATTGCTATAAATACAGCTAAATAAAATACTCCTCCCCCTGGAAATATGATCCTGGTAATTCCTCTGTCTGAAGAAAATCCCTTTCGTCCGGCAACACCAAAAAGTACTGTGTCGGGATTAATAAATTGAAACAAGTATAAAGCGAGATAGACAAATGCATAGAAAACAACTACCTTTTCAAGAGTTTTTACGGGGAATTTTATTTCTTTCAAATAGAAAAAAAATACCCATAAAAGTGATGGAACCGTTGCAATAATACCCGACTTAAAGTCTTGCCCCCACGACAAGAAAGCCATGACAACAGAAAATAAAATAGATAAACCGATTAATTGTACAGGGCGGTCAAACTCATCGCTTTGCTTAAAGGCAAATCGCACACCTAAGGCAAAGGCTATAAAACAAAAGAAAAAATTAACGTAATTATTAAAGCTGCTGTTTAAAAAATTCGCCCCAAAAAAACTAAAAGAAGCAGGCACTATCAGAAATACAAACAAATCCTGAAATCGCTTTTTTAACGGAGATTGCTTTTTCATTTGATTAAAACTGATTTAATCGTTTTAGTGAGATATACAGCGGCGACACCAGATATCATTATGGCTGGAATAATCTTATAAATAAGAGAAATGTTTTGAGGGATAAAATATGAAATAAGAAATAACAATACGGCAAGAGCCCAAATCAAAGTGTCGTTTTTAATCTTAATGTTAACAGACTTTTTAAATGTTCGCCAGACGTATACCGCATATATGCCAAAAGAGATTACATAGCCATACGACAGACCCAAAGCCCCGTATTTACTTCCATAATATAACATAGGTGTAGTTATCAGCGCATTGATAAGGCCCAACCGTAAGATTAATTTTTCTTTGTTAACTGCACCTAAAACACCTCCGATTAAATTATTAACCGCCATAAGAAAAACAAACCACACCTGTAATTGACAAACTTCCACTGCAGGCAAATAACCCGCTTTGAAAATAAGGACAACCACTTCACGCGCAAAAAGAGTAAACAGAAAGCATAAAATTAAAGCTGTAAGCATAAAATATTTAAATCCTGCTGAAACAAGATGATAAAACCGTTTTTCATCTTCAACCCAAAGAGCGGATAAATTAGGGAACATTGCAGATAAAGCAAACCCAAGTACTAAATTTATCGGTAACATTAGTTTTTGTGCTAAATTAAAATAGCCAACCTCAACAATTTTTGAATTTATTTCTAAAAAATTATTTGAAAGATAGTTAACGGGTGTCAAAAGCAGCATTAAAATAAAATATGGCCAGCTCTCTTTCAATAACTCTTTCGACGACATCCAAAAGTTTCTGACTTCGCCTGCTAAAAGCTTTGTAATCTTTAAAACAATAAAAGAAATGAATCCTTTTAAAGCATTTAACAGTAAAAAGATGGTAAAAAGAAAAGGTACGGTAATATAAGAAGAAGGTAGAGTGGTAACAACTAAAAACCATACAACACTGTAACAAAAGTTAATTAAAGATACAGGCAACATTTTTTGGTTGCCCATAAATGCAATTTCAAATAAGTGCGCGAAACAATTAATTAATGCATACAAAAAAACAAGTAAAACCTGTGCAGCAGTCAGGCTTCCAAAAAAAGAATTATAACTTATATAGAATAAGGTAATAGTCAAAACCGAAAAAAAACGAATGATCGCACCGTTAAAAATAACATCATTGGTGCGCAAATGATCGCGGGCAATGGTACGAACAATGATAGCTGTTATTCCTAAGTCGGCAATTACAAACAGCAATCCTCCCTGCGACATGAGGAACGTATATACACCGTAATCGCTGGGAGAAAATAACCTGGTAATTTTAATAATGGTAAAAACACCTATTACCTGTGCAAGTATGCTTCCTAATGTCAGATACGAAAAATTTCTAAAAACTTTACTATTTAGTACATTTCTAATCACTTATTCTGTTGTTTCATAAAAATTAAAGCCTTGTCCACCCTTGTAAATACCTATTGACATTCACTCCGGTAATCTTGCTTATTCAAACTTTTTTGCGTTAGTAGTTTGTGTATTGCCGAATGCAAAACAAAGCGTCCCGCCAAAGGCCATACCCGTCAACTTAAGAGTTTTTTGGGGACGCACATTGGTTTTTTGTGGTACATCGTTGTGTCACTCACTTATACGGCAAACCTTTA
>CAXUMK010000078.1:0-10018 GCA_964251885.1 uncultured Segetibacter sp.
CTCCAGCGCGGTGAGAAAGCTGTTCAGCTCAAGCCATACATTTCTGCGTATTCTTTCAAGCTCCTGCAATACCGGGGCGGTGGCCAGTTCAGGATATTGAAATTTTGCTACGAGCAGCGAACCAAAAAGGAGATCGTGGTAAGGATTGTTTTTCCAGTCGGTAAAGTCTTTTCTAAGATCGATGAAATGCAGTTTGTGAATGAGCAGTTCAATACGCTCCTGCACCTCCTCGCTCAGCGTATTTTCCCAAAGGTCTTCGAGGTTGGGAATGATACCGCGGCCATAATGAACAATGCGGTTAGACACCGTCGAAAAAACCTCCTGATCGGGGTCATCAATCAGGGAAAATAATGCTGATATTTCCCGCGTTTCCTGCATATTCAAAACAGATGGTATAATTAATTCAAAAGGTTGCTTTTTTTATTTCTTATATCAAACTACGTTATTTTTTATTTACTAACCAAAGAGAAGTTATTAGACTATGTTGATTAATTCCGCTTTGCCATGTTTTAGTATTTGTAGTTTTTTTTGTGGGTGACCGGCAGTTGTATTTTATGGCAACTCCGGTTGTGTCACTCACTTGTACCGTATCTTTTTATGGCAACTCTTGAAGAAAGCACATGAGCAGCATAAGTGCGTAAAGTAGAATCAAATTGAATCGTTAGGATATAAAAATGTAGCTTTTGTGTATGTTTAATAAATGGAGGTAGAGGTGTAGAAGTAGGTACTATATTCTTCTTCTCAAATTTTCCTTTACCCCATTTTCCCATTCCGATTTCAAAATCGATAAGACAATAGAGTCTCTTCTGCCGCCGTCGCGTGTTGGCATGTTGCTTCTTAATACGCCATCCACCTTGCAGCCAATGCTTTTCATGGCAGCAACGCTTCTTTCGTTATTGTTATCAGCCCTGAATTCAACTCTTTCAACCTGCCATTTTTCAAAGGCAAACGCAAGCAATAAATACTTGCAGTTTTTATTCAAACCCGTTCCCTGGTATTCTTTGCCATACCATGTGTAGCCCAACTGCACAGTCTGGTAGTCGGGCAGTATGTCGTAAAATCTTGTGCTTCCGGCGTATTCATTTTTTCTTTTGTCAAATACGATAAATGGATATTCTTTCTGCTGGTCTCTGCCACTTGCTGCAGTCTGAATGTATTTTTCCAGGTTCTCTTCACCGGCAGCGGTAAGCAAAGAGTATTTCCATAATTCGGGTTGCTCAATACTAAACCTCAGCAGGTTATCAAAGTCAGATATGCGGAGCGGACGAAGTAACACATGCTCATTTTCGAGAGTGTAATCGTTTGTAAAGTCAATGGTTGTTTTCATGTTTTCAAATGCTGCTAAGCCTTTGTAATGGTTTTCAAGTCGTTAAAAATAAGGATATTGCACCCAAATCATACCTAAAATCATGTGCGGAATTGTTGGTTATACCGGTCCTCGTGAGGCCTACCCGGTCATTTTAAAAGGTTTGAAAAGACTCGAGTACCGGGGCTACGACAGTTCGGGAGTGGCATTGCTGAACGGCGATTTAAAAGTCTATAAGAAAAAAGGCAAAGTAAGTGAACTGGAAGAGTCGGTTGTAGGCAAAGACATGCATGCATACATAGGAATCGGTCACACCCGTTGGGCAACGCATGGCGAGCCAAGCGACCGCAATGCACATCCGCACCAAAGCGCCAGTGGAAACATCGCGATGATCCACAACGGCATTATAGAAAATTATGCTTCCATAAAACAGGAACTGGTTAAGAAAGGATACAATTTTAAAAGTGATACAGATACCGAGGTCTTACTTAATTTTATTGAAGACATCAAACAAAACAATCATTGCACTTTAGAGCAGGCTTTGCGTATTGCTTTGAAAAGAGTAGTCGGCGCTTATTGTATTTTGCTGGTAGATAAAGATGAGCCAGAAACAATCATTGCTGCAAGAAAAGGAAGCCCACTGGTAATAGGCATTGGCAAGGGTGAACATTTTCTTGCTTCAGATGCTTCGCCGATCATAGAATATACCAAGGAAGTGGTGTATGTAAACGATTATGAAATAGCCATCATAAAGCCTGATGAACTGGTGCTGAAAAACCTGGGAAATGAAAAGCAGACCCCGTTTATTCAGAAGCTCGATATGGAGCTGGCAGCTATTGAAAAAGGCGGCTACGACCATTTTATGCTCAAGGAGATTTATGACCAGCCCGACAGCATTTTTGATTGTCTTCGTGGCCGCTTAAATCCTGCCGCCGGAACGATTACGATGAGCGGTGTCGACAACCATCTTCCTGCCTTAATCAATGCAAACCGTATTGTAATAGTAGCTTGCGGCACAAGCTGGCATGCAGGTCTTCTGGCCGAATATCTGATCGAGGATCTATGCCGTATTCCCGTTGAAGTGGAGTATGCGAGTGAGTTCCGCTACCGCAATCCTGTTATTAATAAAGGTGATGTGATCATTGCCATATCACAAAGCGGCGAAACCGCCGATACTCTCGTGGCTCTTGAGAATGCCAAAGAAAAAGGCGCTTTTATATTTGGGGTGGTCAACGCGGTGGGCAGCAGCATTGCCCGTCTCAGCAATGCAGGCGCTTACACCCATGCCGGCCCCGAAATCGGCGTTGCCAGTACCAAAGCTTTTACCGGCCAGTTGGCTGTGTTGGCAATGATGGCTTTTAAAATAGCTTTTGCAAAAGGTACAATCGATGAGAAACGATACATGCACCTGCTGGCAGAACTTTGGGATATTCCCGAAAAAGTATCGCAGGTATTAAAGAATACTGACAACATAAAGGCAATCGCCGAAAAGTATAAAGACGCACATGATTTTTTGTATCTCGGCCGGGGTTACAATTTTCCAGTTGCACTCGAGGGCGCTTTAAAGCTGAAAGAAATCTCATATATACATGCCGAAGGCTATCCCGCTGCAGAAATGAAACATGGGCCAATTGCGCTGGTTGATGATAAACTACCTGTGGTATTTGTAGCGACAAAAGACAAATACTACGAAAAGATTGTATCAAACGTGCAGGAGATAAAAGCCCGTAAAGGCAGGGTTGTAGCGGTGGCTACCGAAGGCGACCAGGTAATTCCCGGCATGGCCGATGATGTGATGTATGTACCCGATGCCGATGAAGCGCTGGCTCCGTTGCTAAGTGTCATTCCTCTGCAGTTGCTAAGTTATTATATTGGTATTGCAAAAGGGTTTGACGTAGACAAGCCGAGGAATCTTGCAAAGTCTGTGACAGTGGAATAGTTGTGAGTGGTGAGTAGGGAGTAAGAAGTAGAAAGTAGAAAGTAGAAAGTTTATTGCAGAGTTAATAAAAGAAGCAGAAAATGTTAGTGCACAGCTTGTTTTTAATCTGTTGCACGGCCTCCTTCTCCCCTAGGAGAAGGAATAAGGATGAGGTTAAATTTCATTAATTTTTTTGGAGCCGCCGGTAGTAGTACTTTCGACATCGTTGTGTCACTCACTTGTGCCGCAACAAAAAAATCATCTATTCATATTTGTGTTCTTTAAGCCTTATTTAGAGGTTTGGAGCTAAACGTATTCTATGGCTTCTATTAACAATATTCGTAAACAAAACCTTTCTTCCCTTGGCTATGGCTTTGTTGACACCCAATATTTACCCAAAGGGAAAGACGAATATTACCTGCGCAATCTTCAAAATCATAATGGAATCAGCTACCGACAGCTTACAGCCTACGAGATCGAAGTATTGGTGAGAAACCGCAATACTTCTGAGAACTGGAATAAACTGCTCGTTTCTGATGCCTTCAATCCTGAACTGGTTAAGAACTGTAAGTTTTTCGGATTGGTAAGAATAGGCAAACTTGAACCTTATGTTCTTGAATTTAGTGATCTCAAAGTTCCGGTTGGCTTATATAATTCAACTATTATCAGTTGCGATTTTGGAGATAATGTGGTGATCGATAATGTAAATTACCTGTCGCATTACATCATTGGAAGCGAAGTGATCATTACCAATGTAAATGAACTGGTGACAACCGACCACGCTAAATTTGGAAACGGTATTGTGAAAGAAGGTGAACAGGAGGATGTAAGAATATGGCTGGAACTGTGTAATGAAAACGGCGGCAGAAAAGTAATCCCTTTTAATGGAATGCTTCCGGGAGATGCGTACTTATGGACTAAGTTTCGCGGTGATGAAGTGTTATTGCAAAAGTTTACCGAATTTACCGAAGCTAAGTTTGACAAAAAAAGAGGTTACTACGGCAAGGTAGGCGACCGGACAGTGATTAAAAACTGTAACATTATAAAAGACGTCTGGATTGGTACAGATGCTTATTTAAAAGGAGCCAACAAGCTTAAAAATCTTACAGTTAATTCAGGCGCAGAAGGTAAATCTCAAATAGGTGAAGGCTGCGAAATGGTGAATGGAATTATGGGTTATGGCTGCCGTGCTTTTTACGGAGTGAAAGCGGTGAGGTTTGTAATGGGTGCACATTCTCAACTGAAGTACGGAGCCCGTCTTATCAATTCTTATCTCGGCGATAACTCAACCATATCATGTTGCGAGGTTTTAAATTCACTTATTTTTCCCGCTCACGAACAGCACCATAATAATTCTTTTCTTACAGCAGCAACTGTAATGGGGCAAAGTAACATAGCTGCCGGCGCTACGATAGGTTCTAACCATAACAGCCGCAGCGCCGATGGTGAATTGGTGGCTGGCAGGGGTTTTTGGCCAGGCTTGTGTGTAAGCCTGAAGCACAATTCAAAATTTGCCACCTTCTCCATTCTTGCAAAGGGCGATTATCCTGCAGAGCTTACTATTCCCATTCCATTTTCTTTGATCAGCAATGATGTCACCAACGACAGGCTTATAGTGATGCCCGCATATTGGTTTATGTACAACATGTATGCGATGGAAAGAAACGGCCATAAATATAACGACCGCGACAAGCGGAAGGAGAAGATCCAGCATCTTGAAACAAATTACCTCGCCCCAGACTCTATTAGCGAAATGGTTGAATCTGTTAAGCTGTTTCAAAATTTTACCGGAAAGGCATGGTTTAAAAAATATGAGACGGGAAAGGAAATAACATCTGAAGAAGCAATTGCGAAGGGAAAACAATTACTTGAAGACAATAACCTGGTTGTGAACGAATTGGAAATACTTGCTGATGGTTTTGAAAACACCAAAAGAAAGGTAGTTATCGTAAAAGTGCTGAAAGCTTATCATTTATTTAAAGAACTTATTCAATATTACTGCTGCAGTCAACTGCTGAATGTAATCAGGGAAAAACAAATAACAGGTTTCGAAAGTCTGTTAAATGCATTGCCGTCAAAGAATGTTTTGATGGAATGGATGAATGCCGGCGGACAAATCATTCCACGTTCAGAAATAAATCACTTGACTAAAAAAATACGTGAGGGAAAAATAAAATCCTGGGATGGATTGCATGATTTTTACAGGCAGCAGGCATTGTCGTATAACAATCATAAACTGTCTCATGCCCTGGCAGCATTTAGTGAAGTAACAGGCATACAGCTAAAAAAGCTGAACAAGCAGCAATTCAGGAATTTGTTGAACGATACTATACAAACGAAAGAATGGATGGCAAAAGGGATTTACGATTCAAGAGCAAAAGATTACAGTAATTCTTTCAGGAAAATGCCTTTCGAAAATCAGCAGGAAATGGATGCAGTAATTGGTAAGCTCGAAGACAATGCATTCATCAAACAACAGTGGGACGAACTGGAAAAGTATAAAAAGGAAGTGGAAGAATACCTGAACTGGAAATAATAGTATCCGGCACAAGAGATAAAAAAGTGAGTAGAATTTTTTGAACCGGGCTTGGTTACTACTATGAGTCAGCCGTTGCGTCGTCCCGCCTCAGGCGGGATACTTTTCATTCTTTACTCAACAAGCCGGAGTCACTTGTATCCCTTGACAGCTATAGTTCACTGTGAACCTTTTGTTTCGTCTCTCTTTTTGCATCTTGTATCCTCAATTCTAATTTTACGTTTTGCTTATTCTGATGCCAGGTTTATTCCTGCAAATACAGGTAATAATCTTTTAGCAAGCTGACAAACTCTTCAGAATACTTTCCCTCTTTCTTTATAATGATCTGTGATGACGAAATGTGTTTTTCAATTCGTGCAAACAGTAACATCGAACGAAAATAGTCGTGTTTTTCCGTTTGCTTCACAAGTACCTGTTCGTGCAGATGGAGTTTGTTTTTTTCTGCAATGGCAATAAAAATACCGGCTCTGCTACAGGGAAGAAGAACTGCAAAACGTCCGTCTTCTTT
Organism: uncultured Segetibacter sp.; assembly: GCA_964251885.1. GTDB lineage: Bacteria > Bacteroidota > Bacteroidia > Chitinophagales > Chitinophagaceae > Segetibacter. Next base: position 6,269 of record CAXUMK010000078.1, read on the forward strand.
TAATAATTTTTCGGCTGATACAATAATATCTTCAAACCCCAACGCTTCGCTATGCAAAGCCAGGTTGCGCTTTTGATTGTCACTTTTTAAATCATTCTCAAAAAAAGGTGGATTGGAAATGATTAAGTCAAACTTAGACGCTGATACAAACTCTCGTATGTCTGTTTGTATAATCTGCAGCCTTTCAGTAAAAGGAGAACTTTCAAAGTTTCCTTTTGCCTGTTGCGCTGCTGATGCATCTATTTCGACTGCATCAATTTTTGCTTTTAACTTCTGCGCCAGCATCAGCGACAACAATCCTGTACCGGTTCCAATATCTAAGACATTTTCTATTTTACTGTTTTCATTTTCAAACTTATCAGCCACCCACGCTCCAAAAAGGCATGCATCTGTACACACTTTCATTGCAGCTTTCTGCTGATGAATGATGAACTGTTTAAATTGGAAGTATGAGTTAGACATGAATTGAGAGTTGACAGATAAGAGTTGACAGATAAGTGTTGACAGATGACAGAGGTGGTTTCGCGGATAAGAGATGACAGTTGTTAGATGACGGTTGACAGAAGAACTTTTCTGCCATCTGTCGTCAGTCGTCAGTCATCCTTCATCTGCCATCCTTCATCTGCCAACTGTTTAAAAACATAACATGAAAAAAGCCAAATAGAACGACAAAAGATGAACGTAATGCGACGCAACGATGTAACATAGCTGAACAACTGCCTGTGACCAAAAACTACTTATCTATCTCGGCTAACAAAGAATTTACATCCAAAGGATCGGTAACCATTTGCAGGTTCCCCTCTGAGTCAAGCGGCCATTCCTCTCTTGGCCTGTCCCAATATAACTCTACGCCATTTCCGTCGGGGTCATTTAAATAAAGGGCTTCCGAAACGCCGTGATCGGCGGCCCCGGTAAGAGGATAGTTGGCTTCGGCGAGTCTTTTTAAAATAATTGCCAGGTCTTTTCTTTCAGGATAAACAATGGCTGTATGATACAATCCACAAGCGTTAACCGGCGCCGGAGCGGCGTTTTTGCTATGCCATGTATTTAAACCTATGTGATGATGATAGCCGCCGGCAGAAATAAAAACAGCCGAATTGCCGTAGCGTGTAGTAATTTGAAATCCTAATAAATCTTTGTAAAAGGCAAGGGACTTATCGAGGTCGGAAACCTTGAGATGAATATGACCAATTCGTGTGTCTGCGGGAACTGTATAAGACATGATGATGGTTTTAAAAGACAAAAGCCACTCTGTAAAAGAATGGCTTTTGGAATGTCGTTTTTTATATTAGTTGTCTTTATCGATGGTAAGAGCCGCAGATAAATATTCAGCATTTAAACGGGCAATATTAGTTAGCCTGATTTCTTTGGGACACGTGGCCTCGCAAGCTCCGATGTTAGTGCAGGATCCAAAACCTTCCTTGTCCATTTGCGCTACCATGTTAATAGCACGGGTTTTTCTTTCGGGCGCCCCCTGCGGCAGTAAAGCGAGGTGAGAGACTTTGGCAGAAACAAACAACATAGCGGATGAGTTTTTGCAAGCTGCCACACATGCTCCACAGCCAATACAGGCTGCTGCTGCAAATGATTTATCAGCTTTGTCTTTATCTATGGGGATGGCATTGCCGTCGACAGCGTTACCTGTGTTTACGCTGATGTATCCACCGGCTTGAACAATTCGGTCAAAAGCGGAACGGTCAACCACAAGGTCTTTTACAACAGGAAAGGCATTGGCTCGCCAGGGCTCAACCACCACTGTTTCTCCGTCTTTAAAAGCCCGCATGTGCAACTGGCAAACTGTAGTCGCTTTCCACGGACCATGAGGTTTGCCGTTAATATACATTGAGCATGAGCCGCAAATACCTTCGCGGCAGTCGTGATCAAATGCTATCGGGTCTTTGTCGTCCTGTATCAGGCTTTCGTTCAGCACATCAATCATCTCCAGAAAAGACATTTCTGAAGAGATGTCTTTTACCTGGTAAGTTTCAAAACCGCCTTTTGCCTTAACGTTCTTTTGACGCCAGATCTTGAGGGTAAGGTTCATGTTATAATGTTCCATATTCAAATGTTTTCAGAGTAAATGTTATTGGTTGCTCTTTCAATTTTACCACCTGAAGAACGGATTTCTTTTTCCAGCTTAAGATAATCAGGTGAAATTATAAATCCAGGAACATCTCTGCTTCCTACTATCCTTGCGTCAATTTGAAAGTTTCGATATTCCATCTTCAAGAAAGTAATTGTAGAATACAATTGTTTTAATGCATGAGCTAAATTTCCTCCTTTTAATTCTATAAAAATTACCCGTCTGATACTGCTTATTTCTACTAAATAATCACATCGTTTTTCACCAGGTTTTTGAGACAGGCAGCCATCCAACCTTATCTTTCTAATCTTATAGTTTGACTTATTTTCAAGTCTGTAAGTTCTTTTATTCTCATAAGCAATACAAGTTTTAATGTTTTTATCAAATTCAACACATTTATCAGGTATCAAGCTCATGATTTGCAAATTCAAGATTTAAAAACGATGTAAATTGCTCGTTTAAAATATTAGACACCTCATCAATTTTTTCAGATTTAATTAAGCCTTCTTCTCTGTCAAAAATATCTTCACAATGTCCATCTGCTAACATCATATAAGAACAAACATCATCTGGATTGACCCAATATTTTTTTTCAATAATCTTATTTGTTTCTTCACTATCAATCTTAGCTGTCTTAAAAGCTTCCATTAAGTTATTTAAAGAGGCTAAAATATAAGGGCTGTGTGTGGTAAGCAGAATACTATTTCCATAGTTCATAGTCTTATCTACCAAATATTGTATCAATTTATTCTGAGCAGTAGGAAACAAATTAAGTTCTGGTTCTTCAATAATAAAAGTTTTTGACTTCTTTCTTATTTCACTATAATTTTTAATTAATAAAACAATAGGAATTGTAGATTGATAACCACTTGCTGCATTATACAAACTATAAAACTTATCGTCACCATCCTTTTTAATATAGCCTTTCCCATTTTCATTTTTATAGGTAATATTAAGTGGCTCAATTTTAGTTTCTTTTTTAAAGACGCGGGCGGTTTGATCGAGTTCAGCTAATTGATTAAACAGGGCATCGGACAAATTTTGAATACTGTTTTTACCTAATGAAAAAATTGATTGTAGCCCTCGTTCTGTGGGTACATAAAAAGGATTATCTAAAACTGCTGCTACATCATTTTGAAAAAAACTGTTTGGTATTGTCCAACTAAATCTGCCAAAATTGAAATACTGATCTTCTGATTGCTTTCGTTTAATAGTATCTAATTCATTTAACAAATTTTCAAATTCTGTTGATTTTGATTTCAATTCTATATGGAAAACTGGAATTTCATATTCAGCTATAATACTTCCATCCTGTTGATCCATGTCTGTCTCTGTTTTTAGTCCTCTTTTTGCTGAAAAAAAATAGTGTTTGCACTCGTAGAAAATAAAAGAATCAGCTTGAATAAATTCGGATAGTCCTCTCGAGCCTAAACCTTCTTCAAAAGCATTTGCTAAAAGCTCATCAACAATGATATATGAGAAATATCTGCACACCGCTAACACTTTAGCCACTATACTCTTCCCCGTTGCATTCTCTCCAATCAACACATTAAACCGGCCAAGTTCTAACTCGACATCCTTAATTGGTCCAAAATTCTTTATGATTAATTTTTCTTTCAATGCTTCTATTTATAACTCCTTGCACTTGGCTTCACTACCTCGTACTT
>CAXUMK010000078.1:10028-15110 GCA_964251885.1 uncultured Segetibacter sp.
TATGCAATTCCCAGTCGTGATCACCCTTGTATTCCCAGGCCGATACGTACATAAAGTTCACATCGTCGCGAAGGGCTTCGCCATCCTCAGTCTGGTGCTCTTCTCTAAAATGACCACCACAACTTTCTTCACGTTGCAATGCATCTTTGCACATCAGTTCACCTAATTCAATAAAGTCGGCTACCCGGCCTGCCTTGTCTAATTCAAAATTCATTTCATCTGCTGCACCTGGTATTCTTACGTCGCTCCAAAACTCGTCTTTTAATTTTTGCACTTCAGCAATTGCTTCCTGTAATCCCTGTGCATTGCGCGCCATCCCACATTTATCCCAAATGATCTTTCCAAGGCGTTTATGAAAAGTTTCTACTGACGTTTTTCCCTTAATATTGAGCAATTTGTTTATTCTGTCTTCGACATCTTTCTGAGCAGCTATAAAAGCGGGATGGTCAACTGATGTGGGAGGATTGCGGATTTCATCAGCAAGAAAATTGCCAATAGTGTAAGGAATAACAAAATAGCCGTCAGCTAATCCCTGCATCAGTGCAGATGCACCCAGCCTGTTTGCACCATGGTCGCTAAAGTTTGCTTCACCCAAAGCATATAAACCCGGAATAGTTGTTTGCAGTTCATAATCGACCCAAACACCGCCCATTGTATAGTGAACAGCAGGATAAATACGCATTGGCACCTCGTACGGATTTTCGCCGGTAATCTTTTCGTACATGTCGAACAAATTACCATATTTCTCCTTCACTACTTCTCTGCCCATTTCAATTACAACTGCTTCGCTTGTATTTGACAGCCCTCTTTTGCCTGCTTCAATGTGGCCATAGCGTTCAATGGCGTTAGCATAATCGAGATAGACAGCCTGCTTAGAGGTTCCTACGCCAAAACCTGCATCACACCTTTCTTTTGCCGCTCTCGATGCTACGTCACGGGGAACTAAATTTCCAAAAGCCGGGTATCTTCTTTCAAGGTAATAATCCCTTTCTTCTTCAGGTATTTCGCTTGCTTTACGGGTATCATTTTGTTTTTTGGGAACCCAAATCCGGCCGTCATTGCGTAAGCTTTCACTCATCAATGTCAGTTTGCTTTGATGCTCGCCGCTTACCGGAATGCAGGTCGGATGAATTTGCGTGTAGCAAGGATTAGCGAAGTAAGCGCCTTTTTTATGGGTCTTCCAGGCAGCGGTAACATTGCTGCCCATTGCGTTTGTTGACAGGTAAAATACGTTTCCATATCCACCCGAACATAATAAAACAGCATAGCCCGAATGTCTTTCCAGTTCGCCACTTACGAGGTTGCGGGCTATAATTCCTTTTGCCTTTCCATCAATGGTAACCAGTTCAAGCATTTCGTGCCTGTTATACATCTTTACATTTCCTAAAGCTATTTGTCTTTCAAGCGCCTGGTAAGCGCCAATCAGCAACTGCTGGCCGGTTTGTCCGGCTGCATAAAAGGTTCGTTGTACCTGTGTACCGCCAAAACTGCGGTTACTCAATAGCCCGCCATATTCACGGGCAAAAGGAACTCCTTGAGCCACACACTGGTCAATAATATTTACGCTCACCTCTGCCAGGCGATGTACATTTCCTTCCCTTGCACGGTAGTCTCCTCCTTTAATGGTATCGTAAAAAAGACGGAAGACACTGTCGCCGTCGTTTTGATAATTCTTTGCTGCATTTATTCCACCCTGTGCGGCAATGCTATGTGCACGACGCGGACTATCCTGGTAACAAAATGCTTTTACTTTGTACCCCAATTCACCCAAAGCCGCAGCGGCTGATGCACCAGCCAGTCCGGTACCAATAATGATGATTTCCATCTTACGCTTATTGGCAGGGTTAACCAGTTTGCAATGACCCTTGTAATCCGGCCATTTCTGTTCCAAAGGTCCTTCCGGTATTTTCGCATCTAACATAGTGTGCTATTTGAATGTGCTGATCTGCTAATTCGATAATGTGCTAATTTCTCAATATTTTTGTTAGTCATCTTTTTATCTTTCTTCGACATCGTTGTGTCACTCACTTGTACTTTTCTCTCTTATTCGGCTTTTATAAAGTTGACAATTGGTGGATGACAGATGACAGAAAAAAGTTTAATTACTTAATTGCGCTTTCGCCTACCTACTGTATAAATCCTACTCATCCCAAAAATCCCACTTTCCCAGTTCAGACTATTTAACCCAACCTAAATAAATACTTACGGGCATCATTGCAAAAGCAAGGCTGACAATAATAGAATAACCACGCCCCACATACCGCAGCATTTTTAGATAGCGGTTATTGTGAAGGCCAATTGTTCTGAATGCGCTTTCAAAACCGTGCATCAAATGATAAGCAAGTGAAATGCAACCAAGAACATACAAAATCACCACAATGGGGTTTTGAAATACAACAATCATTTCTGCATATAAGTTGTGATATTCCTTTCCCAATCCGTTTGTATAATCTATCTCCTGCAAAGGCTGAATATTCCACATACCACCAAATCGTGAAGGGATCCAGAAATGATAGATGTGCATAATTAAAAATAACAAGAGAAGTGTACCCAGCAAACCCATGCTGCGGCTGTACCACTTGCTTCCGCGGTTACCATATTCTACTGCATAACCCACTTTTCTTTTTGAGGTATTAGCTGTTGCGAGCACAAGACCCTGAACAACGTGAATGATAATACCTATAAAAAGACCAACCTCCATTATTCTGATCACCAGCATCGAAGCCATGAAGTTGGCGCCGGTATTAAACATTTTGCCACCATCATTTGCCCAGATGCAGGCATTCAACCCAACATGTACAACCAAAAATGAGATAAGAAAAATTCCGGTAAGAGCCATTGTAAGTTTTTGGCCTATTGAAGAAGTAAACAGTTGCTTCCATGTCATTGCAGCAATTTTAATTTAAAGAAATGCGATGCAAAAATAACACACGAAGACACGTAAAACTTTTTTATGATGAATTATTTTGCCCGATGAAAGCGTTAAAAGTTGCCAGTAAAAGCCAGGATTTCTGCGTTTTCGGCGATTTCTGCGCGAGACATTTTTTCTTGCTTATTTTTGAAGAATGCTTACGGTAATTTATATTGTTTGGAATAGTTTTAAAATGGCGCTGCAGGAATTGCGGAATAATAAGCTTCGTACTTTTTTATCATTGTTTGGCGTAACCATTGGTATCTTTTGCATTATTGGCGTACTTGCTACTGTAGAAAGCCTGCAAGCCAAAGTGCAAACCGATATAAAGAGTTTGGGAACCAATACTATTTACATAGATAAATGGGAATATGGCGGTGGAAATGAGTACCCGTGGTGGAAATTTATAAAAAGACCTTATCCTAAATACCACGAAATGCAGGATATAAAAATCCGTTCTACACTTGCCTCCGCCGTATGTTATACTACACGTCAAACCTCTAATCTCGAATACGGTGATAATACGCTGAATAACGTTAGCCTTTACGGCGTTACCGAAGATTATAATAATGTACTTACCGTTACTGTTAGTTATGGAAGATACCTCACAGCTTCAGAATTTACTCAATCTTCTCCTGTAATCATGTTAGGCTACACCAATGCCGAAAATCTTTTTGGCACTCCTGAACGGGCAGTAGGAAAGGAAGTGAAAGTGGCCGGCAAAACCTTTAGGGTTGTGGGAGTTATTAAAAAGCAGGGACAAAGTTTTGTGGGAGCGTGGCAATTTGACGAATGTGTGATCATTTCTTACAAAGTAATGGCAGAATTGTTCCCGGTAGAAAACAGCAGTCCGACAATAATGGTTAAGGGCAGAGATAATATTGCTTCTGCTGCCCTGGTTGATGAACTGAGGGGAATAATGCGCTCTATACGTCGGCTCAGTCCTTTACAGCAGGATAATTTTGCTTTAAATGATATCAATCTGTTTAGCGAGCAAACAAAATCCTTATTTGGTTCGATCAATATGGGGGGATGGGCCATTGCAGGTTTGTCACTTATTGTTGGCACGTTTGGAGTTGCAAATATTATGTTCGTTACTGTTCGCGAAAGAACCAGCCAGATTGGTTTGAAAAAAGCCATTGGTGCAAAAAGCTCAACAATACTTACAGAATTTTTGCTTGAAAGCGCCTTCCTCTGCCTTCTCGGAGGATTGATCGGTCTCGTTCTCGTTTTTCTGCTTACCAAAGGGCTTAGCGCAGTATTGCCTTTTCCCATCAACATTTCATTAAACACATTAACACTGGCCATCTCTATCTGCCTTGTCGTTGGTGTGCTTGCCGGAATAATTCCGGCATCCATTGCGGCTAAGATGAATCCGGTTGTTGCTATCAGAACCAGGTAGGCTATAATCTGAACTTTTGTCTTTTTATCAGAAAATTTTAAGTTAACTATTGCAGTTTGTATAAAGAGTATTATATTAGAGCAATAAAAAATTATTTATGAAAAAATTCTTATTTCTAATTACCATGGTAGCTTTTGTATCCGGCAGCGTTTTTGCCCAAACTGATACAACAACGCATAAAACAAAACACAAAAAAGCCAAGACATCGAAAACAAAAACAGACAAAAAGCCCACTACTCCAATGTAGCCTTCAAAATTTTAAAAACAAAAAAGCCATAAGCAATTATGGCTTTTTTGTTTTGCACCAATACAAATTGGCAACATGCCGCCTTTGCGATCAACAAGTGGTTCTCCATCTATTAATATCAATACATAATCAGTCGCTTTGCTGAGTTGTTTTTCAATTAACGACCGTTACCCGCACTGCCGCATTAGTTAGTTTTCTTTCGTTGCGGTTAGTTGTTCCGATAATCTCTTCCGAATGTTCTTTTACACATCAGAGTGTAAAGATTAATTTAGCAGCCTTTAAAAACTTTATTAGCAGAATGCGGCAGCTACTACCCGGATTACTCTTTGCAGCTTTATGGTCGTCTGCATCGGTCGCTACCAAGATTGGCGTTGCTGTTGCAGATCCGCTGGTGCTGGCTAATGTGCGTTTTTTTATTGCCAGCGCTGCAATGCTGGCATTTGCTTATTGTGTAAGGCGACAACATAACCGCATGCCCCGTGGCAAAGAATGGAAGCAATTGATCATTTTTGCATTTCTTAA
>CAXUMK010000078.1:15120-20834 GCA_964251885.1 uncultured Segetibacter sp.
CGCATTGAAGCATGTTTCTGCAGGTATTGGCAGTCTTTCAGTAGCTACCAATCCTTTGTTTATTATGATCTTATCGGCGCTATGGCTCAAACGGAAACTGCGGCTGTTTGAGATTGCCGGGCTTATGATTGCTTTAACGGGAGTTGTCGTGGCAACTTATCCTTTATTGCAAACAAGCTATGCAACTGTCGGCGGTCTTTTGATCCTGCTGTTTGCGATGATCACAGTGTCTGCTGCCACGGTTTATTATGCAGGTATTACATGGCAGCTTGAAAACATTGTAATCAATGGATGGCAGGTCTTGCTGGGCGGAATTTTATTGCTGCCTTTTACATTACTCAATGGGGGATTAGCTTCCACTCAATTCAATCAACGCTTTTGGGGATCGGTTCTTTGGCTGGTAATCCCGGTATCTATAGCAGCGCTGCAATTATGGTTTTACCTGGTAAAGCAGGATGCTGTTCGTGCTTCCTTATGGTTATTTCTTTGCCCCATATTTGGATTTATATATGCAGCAGTTTTGCTAAAGGAGCCTGTTACCTGGTTTACATATACAGGCACTTTGCTTGTAATTACAGGCCTTTATCTTGCGCAAAAAGAGAAATTGAAAAGCAGAAAAGTAATTTATACTACGCAGGGGATAAAAAAGTGAGTAGATTTTTTTTTTTGAGCCAGGCCGAATTACTACTATGAGTCAACGTTGCAATCATGGATTTGTCGTTTTCTTTTCTTCCGGTGGAAGGAAAGAAAAGGATCACTCTTCTACTTTTCAATCTTTATTCGGCAAGCTATGGAGTTAGTAATTTGCTGACAGATGTTTGTTGACAGTTGACAGAAAATTCAACTGTCATCTGTCAACTGTCATCTGTCAACTGTTATCTGTCAACTGTCATCTCTGCAATGCTTCTGCCTCATCTCCCTTCCTCCGCCTTCTTTAAATGACGAAACCTTTTGTGCCTGATAAATCCATTTACATTGTTGAAACCATCAACCGAACCAATGCTGATATAACTCCACTTTTTAGAAGTATACAAGATGGAAACAACCATTCCGGCATGAAGTTCAGCGATCACAGGAGCATCTTTATAAGGAGCAGTTCTGAGAGTAATATTACTTTGCACAATTCTTATATTCCTCTTCTTTTCTTCAGCGGCTTTTTCGGTTACACTTTTTATCCATGCAGATTGCAAAAGGGTGTCGGGCTTTATTGCCTGCAGTGATTGGGCAACAGGCGGAGACAGCTTATTTTCATTATCACCCTTACTATTTGCGTTATGTATAGCGCTTACAACTGCATTGGTATCAGCGGTTGGGACAGAGGGTTCTATATCAGTTTTAATCATTGCCGGTTCAGAAACCTGTATAAGCGGCTGTCCCTTATAATCCTGCAATTTCCCTGTTACAGTTACGGTTTTGTTTAAAAAATAATTCTCGGGAGGCAAGGGAAACTTATCCCTGTCTTCAGGCTCTATACGAATGATAAGACGATGATTGGGACTTGTATCTCCAAGGTTTAGAAAAGTAGGCTTTGTAGAAACATGAACGAGATATGCGCCACCATAGATTTTTCCGTATACAATAACGGTATCGCCGGCATTCTTTAAAAAATCTTCAGTCAATGCCTTTTGTTGGGCTGATAGGGTCACGGTAATTGCAAGAGCAGCGAGTAAAAAAATGATAGCTTGTTTCATGAAGGGACTAAAATTATAATTTTCATCAATACAAATAACCTGATAAGTTTTAATCCTGCAGAAAGAATTTTAAGTGAGTAACAAGCAAAGATTAATTAAAAAAAGAATATCGTCAAATTAGCGCTGCTATAAGTTTACAGCAGAAAGATGCAGGTTCGTATAAAAAATCCTGATGCTAATAAGTTATAAACACAAAGCAACCTTCTGGTTAAAGAATAAATCAGTTTATTATTAAATCACGTATTGTATATCTCTATTTTTAAGCTAACTATTCTGAAAAACATCACCCCCTTTACTGTCACTATTGAAAAAATATAATAAGCAATCACGTTTGCAAAAGTTAAGCGCTGAAAAAGCAACTCATGAAAAATTATTATGAAATCCTCGGCATTCGTTCAACAGCTTCTAAGGAAGAAATTAAGGAAGCATACATAAAGCTTTCAAAAAAAGTTCATCCTGATGTGAACAGCGGAGATGATTTTTTCTCAGAGTTTTTTAAAAACATAAATGAAGCACACAATGTTTTAACTGATGATACAAAAAGAGCAGCTTATCATTTTAAATACAATAATTACTTTTTTGACTATAACTTTTTAAGAGAAAAAGAAAGAGAATTACAAAAGAAAGAAGAAGCCATCCGGCAAAGGAAAATGCGCAGCAAAATGCTGTTTAAAGGATCAATCAGCCTGTTTGCCGGTTTTGCGGCGATAGCAGTATTGTTAGTTTCTTTTGACATTTACAAAGAGCCTGAAGACCTTCCTGTCAGAAAAAATACCAGGCCTTTACTTTTGAAGCAGAATGATAAAGTGAATATAGCGCCTGCTGTTCATCACCTTCAACCTAATCATACTGCTGCATCAAAACCAATTCCTGCTGTGAAAAAGAAGATGAAGTTGCCGGCAGATGTAAAACATTTGCAAACAAAACCAAAATCGAAATTACATTCTGTTGCTGCTATCAAAACTGCTGTTACTATCAGCAAACAACTAAACATGGAAGAAATGAAAGCCATAGAAGCTTCCATTGTTGCTGATAAGATAAAAGCCGGCAATAAGGCTGATTGCATACATGTAATCAAATCCGCTGGCAGCAACATAAGTAATGCATCGGAGCTGGTCAGGTTTCTTCAAAGTAAAGGCTTTACTATATCAGGACGGGAAACAATACCACAGGCAACTGATGGAATAAAGATAGATTGCAAAGCAGATTGCATTTTGCTTACAATCGGAAGAGTGAAATAATGAAAGGAGTCGTGGCACAATTTTTAAATTAACTTGCTTTAAAATTTACAGCATGAACAATTTCTTCAGAGCTTTGATAGCAGGTTACGGCGCAAAAAAATTAGGCGGTGGATGTTTTAGCACTATCCTTATTTTTATTATTCTCTGGTATGCTTTGGGGCAATGTCACTCGTAAAGTGTTGAATATAGCTTTTGTATCAAAGTAAAAAACATTGGTTAATCTGCTTCTTTAGTGCACTCTTATACAACACGAACATCGTTCCACAATGAAGAAATTGTACAAGAGTGCGATGCAACGATGATGAATGAAGAACAGATGCTGGAAACCAAAAAATTACTGTTTACATATTTGGCTGAAATATATTTTTAAATGCCTTACTTACTACCATCGAGCAGATAGTTTTTTATAAACAGTATGGTTGCATTTCGCTGAAAATCTACATTGTTCTTTTTTCGAAAACCGTGACCTTCATCTTTAGCCTCGAGATACCAAACCGTTGTGCCGTTGCTGCGAACTTTATCTGCCATTTGTACCGACTCCATTCTTGGAACACGGGGATCATTTCCTCCCTGGACAATAAATAGCGGTTTCGTTATTTTAGCCGCATTATTAAAAGGAGCTATCTTTTCGAAGAAAGCTGCAATAGCCGTATCGCGTTCATCTCCATACTCAGCCCGTCTTAAATCACGCCGGTAGCTTTCCGTATTTTTTAGAAATGTATTGAAATTTGAAATTCCCACGACATCAACCGAACACCTAATACGATCATTGTAGTTGGTAGCTACTGCAAGGGTCATGTAGCCACCATAGCTGCCACCCGTCACCATAATGCAGCTTGCATCGAGGTCGGGCTGTTGCGCTATCCAGTCGAGTAATGCGCCAATGTCTTTTACAGACTCCTCCCTTTTTATGCCATTATCAGCAGCTAAAAAAGTTTTACCATAACCAAGCGAACCGCGAACGTTGGGATAAATAATAGCTACACCCAGTTCATTCAAATAATAATTATTAGCAGCCTGGAAAACCGGTAAAGACTGACCTTCGGGGCCGCCATGTATGTTTATAATCACCGGCCGCTTGCCTGTAAACTTGGATGCAGGTTTGTAATAAAACCCACTAATCTCCTTTTCATCAAAGCTCTTCCATTTTATCAGTTGCGGTTCTTTTAGTTCAGTGGCAACTATGCCTCCCATTTCACTTTCTGTCCACCGCTCTGTTTTGCCATTAGCCGTTGATATCACGTACAAGTCGGTTGGCGACTGTGCAGCATTTACTGAAACCAGCAAATGCTTGCCATCTTTATGAAAAGACAAATCAGTATACACACCCGCAGGAATTGTTCTGATCAAAAAGTATTGCTGTGCGGGAGTGGTTGTATTTAAAAGATAAAGTTTGGATTCGCCTGCTTCGTTTGTAATAAAAGCTACCCGTTTTCCATCTTCTGAAACATCAAAATTCTCCACATTCCAGTTGATGGCCGAAGTAAGATAGTTTGTATTTTTTGTAGACAGATCCATGTAAGCAAGCCTGGTAAATTCATTGTCTTTGTCTGTTGTAAAGTAAATTCCACTTCCATTCTTATTGAATTTGGCAGCGCCATAAAATACTCCATGTTCAGCCCGGGAGGTTAGTTCTCTTTTGTTTCCGGTAACTGCATCAACCAGCCAGTAATGAGATTCGTTTGCTGATATTTCTTCGTTAACCAGCAGTTGTTTATCATCAGGAGACCAATCGAGCACGCCCCATCCCCCACCGCTCACCTGCAGCAACAATTTGTTTGTTGAAGGCTCCAGGGGATCCATTATATAAATATCACGGTCTGCACCGTTGCGTGCTGTTGAACCATAAGCGATCCATTTTCCTTTTTTGCTCCAGACAATGTCGCCGTTTTGAGAACGCTTGCCATCGGTTAATAATGTTATACTTCCGTTTGAAAAGTCATACCGGTAGATCTGCGAAAACTCATTGCCTCCCTTGTCTTTTGTAAATAAAAAATAATCCCCTTTCACGGGCTCGAAGAGCGCATTGGTTACGGGCTCATTAAAAAAGGTAAGCTGTTTTCTTGCGCCCATTGGCATATTTACCAAATGCAATTGGGGCACATTTCCAAACCGTGTACTTATAATCATTTCTTTACGGTTAGGATGCCAGTCGCAGAAAAGTGCGCTTCTTGACTCGGTATAACGTTGGGCGCTTTCGGCTATATCAGCAGGAATAGCCGGAATACCATCGATAACCAGATTTGCAGATGGTTTTATGGTATCCTGGGCAAATAAAGGATGGTGATTAAGCAGGAGCAGGATGAAATATTTCTTCATGGTTTATTACTGCAGGTAAATTGAAAAAATAAAAATAAGTGTAAAATAAAGAAATTTTTCATCAGAGGAAATTGAATGAAAAACGGATTGCATTTCAGGACTGCATAAGTCAGTTTTGCCATTGGTTATGCTTTGCACAGTTTAGCCAGCACCTTATAGCTTCATCAGCCTAATCTCTATTTTTCAGCCACAGTAAGTGTTTTAGCATTTGTTACTTTCTTTGTCTTGAAACAAAGAAAGTAACCAAAGAAAATTCAAGAAAGGAATGATAACAGCCCATTCCTTTCATCATTCCGTGATTAAGCTTTTGTGCTACTGTGGCTTCTGCATTTATTTTTCATGCGTATTGTTTTTTAGATTGTTTAATTCATAAAGCCTTTTTGCCAACTGCTAAGGTATCGAAGCTCCACTGCCCTTCACCACAGTAGTACAAAAGCTTAATTGAAATACCTCGCCGAAAACG
>CAXUMK010000079.1:0-2093 GCA_964251885.1 uncultured Segetibacter sp.
GAAAGCAGGGTATTCACGCTATAGAAAAACTTGGCAGCACTGTATGGACGGATTATAACAATTCGGATCCGGGCATAACAATACTCGAAGCGGTAATTTATGCAATAACAGATATTTCTTATCGCACCGATTTTGATATAAAAGACCTGCTGGCTCCTGAAGAAATTAATCAGGATACATGGAAGCAAATATTTTACACTGCCAGGCAAATATTGCACAACAGCGCTCTTACGATTAGTGATTACAGAAAAATGATCATCGATATTCCGGGCGTAAGAAATGCCTGGCTTACGCCAAGCAAAGACTATGAGGTGCCTGTATGGGTAGATTATAATTATTTTGAAAAAAGAAAAGATTATGACTGTTCGTGCAGTGATACAAATGAAAAAATTTGTTTTGGCAGACTTGGGCTAAACCCACTGTCTCAGGACGATACAAACAACTGGATCAATAATAAAAGGGATGAAATTGCCAAAAGAACAGCGGAAATTGACAAAAGAATAACTGACATAGATAAAATGCTACAGGATATAGACACAGCAATTAAAGACAGCGGACAGAATTTCGATGATTTAAAAATAGAGAAAGACAAGCTTACTGCTGAAGAAAAAGCATTGAAAAACGAAAGCGCAGAATTAGCCAAAGAGCTTACCATGCTTGGTTCGCTTACTATTTATAAGTCAAAAATTGTGGAGTTTGAAGGTTTGTACAATGTAATGGTAGAATACGAGGAAAACATTCTTGAACAGGAGCAGCGTGAAACTGTAAGACAGCAGGTTATTCAGCGTCTTTCTCACCACCGCAATTTGTGCGAAGATTTTCTTTCGATAAATGCGGTTGATTACCACGATTTCGGAATTGGCGCTTCCTTAGTTCTCTATGAAAATGCTGATCCGGATGTAGTTGCAGCACAAGTTTTCTTTACGATTTACAAATACTTTACACCGTCCGTACCGTTTCATACAATAGATGAAATGCTCGCCAAAGGATATCTGGCAGATGAAATATTTGAAGGACCTGCCCTCAGTCATGGTTTTATTGATACCGTAGAATTAGAGAATACCGATCTATACCGCGACATCCGGCTATCTGATATTATCAATTTAATTTCAGACATAAAAGGGATTAAGGCAATTACTTATTTGCATCTGCCTTTTGCCGGTTTAAAAGATAATTCTTCAGGTAAAAGTTATTTCAATGAATGGGTCGAGTACCTGAAAAATGAGAATAAGATCGCCAGGATACAGCCGGCTATGTCGACAATCATGATGTGTAAAGAGCGGGAGTTTATTACATATTATACCGGCACCGCCAAAGACAGAGCTCCTGCAAAAATGCTGAAGCTGTTCAAAGATTTAAAGGCTACTGAGCGTGAATATAAACTGAAGGGTTATGAGAATGATTTTGCTGTTCCTGCAGGTGAGAACATGGAGCTTGAAGACTATTACCCGGTTACTTATTCACTGCCGATGTGTTATGGAGTAAGCGAACGTGCAGGGCTGCCTGCAGATGCAGACGATAAAAGAAAAATACAGGCGCTACAATTAAAAGGTTACATGCTGTTTTTTGAGCAGTTATTAAAAGGTCATCTTGTTCAGCTAAATCATTTAAAAGATATTTTTTCTTTTGACGATGCTGTTAAAAAAACCTATTTCACAAAAGCGCTTACTGAAATTGATGATCTGAAATCGTTGATCATTGATCATGGAAATCATAAGCCCGATCAGTACAACCAGGTGCTGAACGATTTCACGCAGGTTCTTCAAAGCCTGATTGAAACGCCTGAACTGTTTTATAAACGCAGAAACCGCTTCCTCGATCATCTGCTGGGAAGGTTTAGTGAAGATGTAAGTGAATATGAATCCATCGAAAAATGGCTCGAACCTGCTAAAGTGGATGAACGGCTGATGCATGATAAGAGCAGGATCTTGAAGAATGGAGAATATTATCACATCAGCAGCAACCGTGGCAATGGGTACGACTATTCAAGAATGGATACCTGGGACAGTGAAAATGTATCCGGCTCAGAAAGAAGGATCAGCAGGCTGTTGGGTTTTCAGGATTTTAAGCGCCGTTCGCTTGCTCCGTCTTTT
>CAXUMK010000079.1:2103-6439 GCA_964251885.1 uncultured Segetibacter sp.
CGGTAATGGAGGTGGATGCTAAAACCAAAGCATCGGCGCAGAAAAAGGACAAAAAGGGTAATCTCTTAAACATCATCCGTTTAACTGATCCTGAACACGAGAACGCTATTCTTTTAACGAGTGTTGAGGTAAACGAAGGATGCTGTACCGAATTACTGATGAACGATATACTTGCATCTGCCAGTCAGCGAACCTTTTTTAAATCCCACGACGATCTTAAACAACGCAGCCGTAAGTCAGCCGGTCTGGTGGGAACATTTTGGTTTGAGTTGTACGACGGTTCTGATTTTAACAATGCTGTTCTTTTGGCTACCAGCGAACGCTTTGATAAAAAAGACAACCGTGACCAGGCATTTAAAAGGCTGCAGAAAATAATTAAAGAGATCAACAGCAACGAAGGTTTGCATATTGTGGAACACCTGCTGCTAAGACCAAAGTGTGATGATGTGCTTGATGAAGCGGGAAGTGCGATCAATGTGAGTTTTCTAAACATTTTTCTTGATGAATGCGATTTAGGGAAAGGCCTGAATGAAAACACGGATGTACCTGGCTACAGGACAAAAATACACAGAGTACCCGCAGATAAATGTTACGATAAAATGCCCTGGATCCTGGAGTATTTCAAGTTGAACACTACTACAAATAAATATGATAAATCGATCCTTTTCCAGGAGACCTTTACAGATGAAACAGCGCCTTCGCCGTTAAAGTTCAGGCGTTATGAAGACATGGCAAAAAGGATACAGGACTTGCACGAGTTTGGCTCAGAACGCGTTAATTACGGCATCGTTTCCAATCAGCAGGATCAGTCTGAAAATATAAAATACAGCTTTATTATTCATGGAGATAAAGGAGTTGTGCTGGCGCAAAGTCCTTTCATTTTTAACAAGCAAACAAAAAGCCAGGCCGATCAGAACATACCTGTCACTGATGATATAGAACTGGAAATACAACAGTTGATAGTATATTTCGAATACCAACTCGACCTGTATTGCGCCGAAGACGCGTGTGATAATAATGAGGATGCATATTCTTTCAGAACTACTGCCGTGTTGCCTTGCTGGCCTAAGCGTTTCCGCGATCCTACATTTCGAAACCTGGTAGAAAAGACGATCCAGATTGAGACACCTGCACATATTCATACCCGTATTGTTTGGGTGGGCGTAATGGAAATGCAGCGGTTTGAAAAGGTATACGCAGACTGGCTGCTCGAAATGGCGCAAACTGAAATGCCGGGATATGAAAAGGTAAATCCTTTAGTTGATGTGCTCAATACGTTACGACCTTGCGGCGTTTGTGAAGATGATTGCGGGAAGTAGTGGAGATGGAAGATGACAGTTGAGGGATGGAAGATGACAGTTGAAGGATGACAGATGACAGATGAGGGATGACAGATGACAGATGAGGGAACAAGTGACAGACTAACCGATTTGTTAGCACAAAAGTTTAACAAAAAATCAATGCCCGGCCTCCCTCTCCTGCAGGAGAGGGATGAGGGTGAGGTGCAGCATGAAGAACCAAAAGTAAAAGTGTGCGACGCAACGCTGCTGAGTAAAGGCGAACTGCCGGACCCCCCCCAAAAGAAAATGATACGTCAAGCATGACAAATATTATCAATCGCTTACAACTGGATCTGCAGTTTTCTCAGCAGGAGGAAGCGTTTAATACACGTCATAATTTTGCGCAAACTTTTCAGGTACAGATTGAAGAAGTAGTTGAACGGGTATGTGCAAAGTATGTAACTGAAGATGAATGGCTGAAAATAAACAGGCTTGAAATAAATTTGGGACGGTTTAGGCCAAATGCTTTCAGGCACCAGTTTTCCGACGTTTTTCTATATCATTTTGAGAAAGCGCTTACAGAAAAATTATTGCCGGTCACTTCACATGAGAGAGAAGAGTCGAGAAGAATTTCGCAGCTTGAAGTATTTGAATATTTTTTAAAAAACGGTGTATTACCGTGGTTTGCAAATGAAGAAGACACAGACATAGATAAAATAAGTCTTGAAATAGCAAATGGTAAGGCAGGCGTTTTGAAAAGTATTTTGTTCAAGAACAGGTTTCAGTCACATGTGTGGAAACGAATTTCATTTCAATTGAGTGATGAAGTAAAGTCACTCATTTTTGATCTGTTCGAAGAGTTGAAAGAAGCCGAACAAAAGGCAATAAATCTATTGGATCAAATCTTTACTAACAACAGTAATTCCATTGATGCAGACAGGCAGATCAATCACCGGAATACCAGGAATGCTTTACTTGAAGAAGCTGCTGATATTTTTCAGATCCCCCAAAATTTGAGTATGATAAGAGAAGCTATCGTAAAACACGCTTCTCTTATTTTCGTTGGCAATCAGGCTGCGGCTGCATCTTTTTGTAAAGATGAAAACATGGCTGAAATTGAAGGCAGCGCTGTAGCTTTCAAAGACAACGCAAAAGATGCAATAAACACAATCAAAACAGGAGAATACCTGCTTAAAAATATATTTAAAGAAAGGGATGAGGAGCAAAGATTTGTAGTGAAGCATGCCGGAATATTGCTGCTGTCACCTTTTTTCCATTCTTTTTTTACAAGGTTACAATTGATGAATGGGATAGAATGGATAAGCAAACAAGCGCAATACAAAGCTGTTCATTTATTAAAGTTTCTAAGCACCGGCCGTTTGCAATCGCCTGAGTATATGCTGACGCTTGAAAAAATTTTTTGTGGACTTGCTGCAGACGAACCTGTTCCGGCACAGGTTGAATTAACGGAAGATGACCTGCGTGAAGCGGGAGACTTATTGGAATCGGTTATAGAACATTGGAAAGTTCTTAAGAATACTTCTGCAAACGGCCTTCGTGAAGCGTTTTTAAAACGGGATGGAATAATAACACGTACTGATGATGGTTGGCTTATAAGGGTTGAAAGGAAAACACATGATGTGCTGCTTGACAGTATCCCGTGGGGTTACTCAACCATCTCACTTGCATGGAACCGCGATGTGATATTTGTAGAATGGTAAAACAAACACAATGGGTGATGAAACAATTATAAACAAGCCTTCGGGTAGCCTGCTTCATCAGAATGCTGACAGTCTTGCTAATGAGATCAATTGGTTTGCAAGGGTTGTAAATGCACATCTCAAAAATTATTTTCCCAGGCAAAATTTTGAGATAAAAGAAGACAGAGACTACAGCGAAATTGTAACTGTGAGCGAAGAAAACCTTAGCAACAGTGAAGACACTTCTGTTCCTGACCTGGGAAACGATCATTCGGTTTACGCTGATTTTGTAAGATATTATAAACTTACCCGCAACGAAAGGTTGCTGCTGATGCTGGCTCTTATACCTCATCTGCAGCCAAACCTGTTAGATATTTTCTTTTATGTAAATAAAAATTCCGGACGTGGCTATACTGAATTTGGCGGTATCAAAGGCAACAGGCACAGCGGTTTTATTCCCACAATAGAAACTGCGCTTTTTTTACTTGCAGGCAACGACCTCGCACATCGTTTTCGCCTGTACAAACTTTTTGAGCCCGACCATATTTTTATTGCTCACAACATCATTACCATCGACCATCCATCCGGCAGCAACGAACCTTCTTACAGCGCTTCTATCGGCATTTCTGAAGAGTATGTTGACTTTTTTACTACCGGCAATTTGCGAAAGCCCCAGTTTAGTATTGAGTTTCCTGCAAAGCGCCTGCAGACACAAATAGAATGGACAGACCTGGTAGTGGATGACTATACAACTGGCCAGTTAGATGAATTGCGGATATGGCTGCAACATGGGCGAACGCTTTATGAGGATTGGGGAATGAGCAAAAAGCTTAAGCCCGGTTATAAAGCCCTTTTTCACGGTCCTCCCGGAACAGGTAAAACCCTGACTGCCGCTCTCTTAGGCAAGTTGTATAACCTCGATGTCTATCGCATTGACCTTTCTATGGTCATCTCAAAATACATTGGTGAAACAGAGAAAAACCTCGAAAAAGTTTTTAAAAAAGCGGAGAATAAAAACTGGATATTATTTTTTGATGAGGCAGATGCACTCTTTGGTAAACGTACCAGCATCAGTGACTCGCACGATAAATATGCTAACCAGGAAATTGCCTATTTACTGCAAAGGTTAGAAGATTATGGCGGTCTGGTAATTCTTGCCAGCAACATGCGCAATAATGTAGACGAGGCATTTACACGAAGACTGCAGTCTATCATTCATTTTCAAAAACCACAGTCAAAGGAGCGTTTCAAAATATGGATAAATGCTTTTAGTGCAGGTTGTGTACCACCGGCGAAAGACGAGATCGAGCGCATCGCAAACCAGTACGAGCTTTCCGGCGGTTCTATTATGAACGT
>CAXUMK010000079.1:6449-20793 GCA_964251885.1 uncultured Segetibacter sp.
CTCGCTGATGGCTTTAAACAGGAATAATAACGAGATAAATGTTACCGATCTTTTGCAGGGGATAAAAAAAGAATATAAGAAAGAAGGAAAAATATTGTAGCAATTTATATGATGGAGTGAATAGTTTTTACACTTAGCCGCATAAAAAAATGTGCAATGAATTTATATGAGCCCGACTGTATTGCTACTATTTTTCATTGTTGCGTCGCACACTTGTACGCTTTGTTCTATATTCAGCAATGCACTACTTGTCTCTGTTAGCGGGAAACTTATAAGGCGATAAGTATTGTATTCATTTTAAATGCTTTAAACGATTAATTTATGTCAAAAGAATTAATATCACGCGGTAAGAACGATAGCTATACGGGAGCCGCAACCCATCATTCTGGTTCACATAATAACGAAGAGCCGGTTGTAAACCCCGTAAGTTTTCTGCCTTCTCCGTCAAAAACAGATTCTAATATTATTCAGAAGAAACAGGAGCCATCACTTCCGTTTATAAAAACAGCCAGTTACGGGGAGAAAAAGCCGGAGAATGAAGGTAATATACCTGATGATGTGCGCTTAAAAATGGAGAAATCATTCGCTGCTGATTTTTCTGCTGTCAAAGTATTTCAAAATTCACAACCGGCAAAAGACCTCGATGCCATCGCTTATACACAGGGCAATGAAATTCATTTTGCTCCCGGTCACAATCCATTTTCACCCCAGGGCCAGGAATTTTTAGGTCACGAATTGTCGCATGTAATACAACAAAGAAATAATGAAGTAAAAACGACTAACCAGGAAGCAGGTTTTAATATTAATTCAGATAAAAACCTCGAAAGTCAGGCAGATGAAGCCGGTAAAAAGGCAGCGGCAGGTCAACAAACAAATTTGCATGCAAATACAAATAGTAATCCCGGTTCCCTTGTACAGAAAAAAAGTAATCCAATACAATTATTAAGGCTTTTACCAGCAGGGGCTCCCATTCAGGAGCTTGATATTTCTAATCCTGATGGTGTTAAAGCTACTTTCTCAAACCTTTGGAAACAATTTAATGGATTTGGCTGGCTTAATAATTCCTTTAATAGTCATGCGGAATTACCAGAAGTTGTATCAGGTGTTTTGAGTGGCAATTATTTCAGGGGATCAAGGGAATTTGTAAGTGAATGGTACGATGAGGGAGTAAATGATTGGTGGAATGCCGGCATTTTAGATAATGATGTTAGAATTATCATGAGTTTGTATCTCGATAATGAACAAACAAGGCACGAAGGTTCAGGACAATTTTCTTCAGGCGGAACAACGACCGACACTAAAGCCGCTACTCATACCGAAACTGCAACTTTAGCTGGGGAAGCATCTACAGCGCAAGGACCGTTAGGTAATACCTATGGAGGAAAAGCAGGTGGAAGCTACGCCGTAAGCGACTCAACCACTCGCTCTATGGCAGTGTCGGGAACCTCTGGTTTAAGTATGGAAATGCCTGCAAAAATCAGGAAGGCTGATATTAAATTTAAGTGTACCCTTAAAGTCAATCCAACCGGATTGGCAATCAGGAGTAAGGAGGCGTTTACTGATACTGTTGGAACCATTGTATTTGGATCACCTGCATAATAGTTAGAAAATTAACGATATTCCGGTTTTAAAAGAAATAGCTTTCGGTGATATAAATTATACGATATGATCAATTCCGAATTGAATAAATTAAAGGAAGATCTGGAAAGTCTTGGGTTTGTATTAAGCGATATTGATTGCACTTTTTTACCCAAAACTGAAGGATATAGAAAAAGCGAGTGCTATATAGTAACGAAAGACAATTCAAAATGCCATCTTGAGCTACACGTTTTCAACAATGGAAGGGATGCAGTAAATGCAGTAGCAAATAATATTAAACGCGATCCGTTTTATTATTTCAGACAGTTAGCTGTTGCTAATATTTGGGTAATTGTAAAAGGCGATGTTTCCCAAAAAAGTTTAATTGACAATACTATCGATAGTCTTATGGCTGAATTTTAAGGGAGTTATTTTTGGTTTTGTCTGATTGTGTATTTGCAAGTGAATGCATTTCAAAAACTTTTGGATGAATTATACACAATAGGAATCATAATAAAGAGAAAACAAATTCAAATAAGTATTGAAAGATGCTGCAACCATATCATCCGGGAACACAGTTACTCCTGCAGCGGTAACAGCGCCTTCAGCAGAAGCTGATTTAAGGGAAGAAAGGGCTTTAGAATATCTAAAGCCACTTCCCATTCAACGGAAACTATCTATAGGTGCAGCAGATGATCCCCTTGAAGAGGAAGCAGATGCAATGGCAGACAAAGTAGTGCGTATGCCTGAACAATCTTTCATTCAGTATAAGTGTACAGACTGTGGTGAAGAGGGTAGAATACAAAACAAGCCTCTTACTTCATTTATTCAAAGAAAAGCAGAATTCCGAAATGCTACAGCAACCAAAGCTGTAAGTAATCGCATTGAAGCATCAAAAGGAGGAGGGCAACCCATGGAGCCTGCAGCAAAAACTTTTATGGAAAGCCATTTGGGAAACAGTTTTAGCAATGTGCGGATACATGCAGATGAAGATGCTGCCGAGCTTTCGAAGCATCTAAATGCCCAGGCTTTTACGGTCTGCAACGATATTTATTTTAATGAAGGAAAGTATGAACCATCGACTAATCCAGGTAAGTTTCTTTTGGCGCACGAACTGGTACATACTATTCAGCAAGGCCATAACGGAGTTTTAAAAAAAATACAACGCACTGCCTTACCAACAGATTTGTCGGCTTATCCTGAAATTGACCGCCGGCGTATACAAATAGGCTGGACAGCAGTAACTGTAGCAAGCCTGCCCGGTATGAATGACTCTTTTGGCACTACACCGGCTACCGCAGGAGGCATTGCAGTCAGTAATAACACAGGCAATGGTACGGTTGTTTTTAATGGCAATGTACCCGCTTCTCCTTCCACCACCACGGGTTACGACGTTCGCCACGGATTGAATAACATTGCAAATCATCTGGAAACGAGTACCAATATACTTCCGCTTAATTCAACCATTACCATCACCTTAGATCTTACACCTTATGGCGGCATCAATGGTAATTACAGGTTCTCCTATTTTGAACATGCATCGGGTACAGGAGCAACGGCTACCCTGTCTGAGGTTACGTTGATAGAACAATTAGGAGCAGCTACTGCAACTCCAGCAGTAGCTAATCCAGGTAATGCTGCCGCGCCGGGCAGCTTTACCCATCGCGGACAAACTTTTACATTAGCAAGCGGCTGGACTTTGCAGCAACAGGCAATACTAAACCAGGCGCTAGCGCTCGTACCTGCAAATGGCATTACCCAGTTAGCCGGAGTTACGTTTGATATTGGAAGTGTGAGTGGAACCGAGGAAGGACATTATGATGAGACAACCCATACAATCACCATTCGCACGTCTGCATTTAATAACCGGTTGAATGCTTACGAGGGTGGCTCTGATGCAATAAGAATAATTTTACACGAAATAGCACATGCCATCGACCGTATGCCTGTGCGGACAGCCTGGAATAGGTATACTGCCGGAGGCCAGACCGCTGCAGGTAGAAGAACACTTGAAGGAACAAGGTCGCCTTCGGGCTCGTCTTATGTTTTTGATGCTTCGCAGGATCAGCACGTGTTGCAGGAGGGTGCAGCAGCAACGGCATTCAGAACGGCGGTTATAGCAGACCGTACACAACGGGGCGTAACATTACCCGGCGGCATTACCAGCTACAGCACTACCAACTGGGAAGAGAATTTTGCCGAAGCTTTTGGCATGTATATGACTGACCGTGCCTTGTTTCAACAACTTAGACCAAATACGTTTCGATATTTTCAAACCAATTATCCTTAATGGTCAGGCTGACCACATCCTCTTTAAAAAGCCTTACTCTGCATTTCCTATATTTGCACCCGCATGAAAGAGGCTTTGGTTAAACTGCATATTGCGGTATTTCTTTGGGGGTTTACAGGTGTTTTAGGAAGATTGATTTCGCTGAATGAAGGCCTGTTAGTATGGTATCGCCTGCTCATTACCATACTTTCCTTATATTTTTTGATGCGTGTAAATAAACAGTTGCAATCTGTGTCGCCAAAACAAAGATGGCAGCTATTTACAATTGGCTGTCTTGTTGCGTTGCACTGGTGTTTTTTTTACGGCAGCATAAAATATTCAAATGTTTCTATTGCATTAACCTGCTTCTCATCTACCGGCTTATTTACCGCATTACTCGAACCACTCATCACCGGTAAGAAGATTGTAATGACAGAAGTACTGCTGGGGCTGTTAGCTATCGCAGGTATTTACCTCATTTTTCATTTTGACCCCCAATATAAAACAGGCATTGTACTGGGCATTGTCTCGGCTGTTTTAAGTTGTGTCTTTTCTATTTTCAATAAAAGCCAGGTTTTATATGCAGCTCCTAAAACAGTAATGCTGTACGAACTTACGGGAGGTTTCTTTCTGCTCTCATTACTGATGCCACTCTATCTCTGGGTGTTGCCAACACAGCATTTTTTTCCCGGTAAAATGGATATTGTATGGCTTTTACTATTAAGCTGGATTTGTACCATACTCGCCATGGATCTGTCGCTGCAGGCATTGCAAAAAGTCTCTGCTTTTACGCAAAACCTTACTCTAAATCTCGAACCTGTTTATGGTGTTATACTCGCGTTTGTAGTATATCACGAGAATAAAGACCTCAGCAGGTGGTTTTATTATGGCTTTGCGCTGATATTATTTGCGGTCATATTGCAGACACTTCGTCTTCTAAAAGGCAGGAATAAACCCGTTCAAATGCAGCAAACATTGTAGTATCTACATCAATAAAAAATCTACAATCAAGACCATCATGATACAAAGAGTTTGCGTTTATTGCGCTTCAAGCAGCTTGATCGATAAGTTGTATTTTGAAGCAACTGAAAAACTGGCACTGCAGTTAGTAACCAATAAAGTAACAGTGGTGTATGGCGGAGGCGGTAAAGGGTTGATGGGGCAACTGGCAACCACAATAGTAAAAAACGGTGGACGTATTATTGGCATCATGCCCGACTTTATGAAGGAACTGGAATGGGCGCATAAAGACGTAAAAGAATTTCATTTTGTGGCTGACATGCATGCAAGAAAGAAAAAGTTTCTGGAAGAAACAGATGCATTAATTGCCCTGCCCGGCGGTTGCGGAACACTTGAAGAACTGCTTGAAGTAATCACCCTCAAAAGGCTTGGGTTGTACACAAATCCGATAATCATTTTGAATACAAACAACTTTTATGACCCTTTGCTTCAAATGCTTGACCGGTGTATCAAAGAGAAGTTTATGAGTGAAAAGCACAGGCAAATATGGACAGTTATATCAGACCCGGATGACATAATAAAAGTAATTGAAAACACAGCCGTTTGGAGTGAAGATGCAGGTTGAAGAGATTGCTTAATGACTCAATGGTTCAATTGCTCAAATACTCAATTGACCATTGACTATTCAACATTAAGTTAATGATACATCAGAGCAAGCGGCATAGTTTTTACTTTTGTCCCCATATTCTAAAATTATTCTTTTCATGAAATTTGACGATTTCTATCTTAAGGGTTACAATTGGTTTTTACGATACGGGCCACGAACCCTGATGGCGCTTTTACTTTTGTTTGTTGGTTTTTGGCTGATAGGAAAAATCAAAAACTGGCTTCACAACTCATTAGATAAAAGAGAAATTGATCCCTCACTTCGTCCGTTTTTATTAAGTGTGTCAGTTATTTTTTTGCAGGGCCTACTTGTTCTTGCAGCCATGCAGGTGATGGGAATTCAGATGACCATTTTTGCTGCATTTATCGGCGCTTTTGGTGTTGCGGCCGGCCTGGCTTTATCGGGTACTTTGCAAAATTTTACAAGCGGCGTTTTGATCCTTATTTTAAAACCCTTCAGGGTAGGAGACAACATTATCGCACAAGGCCAGGAAGGAACTGTTGCTTCCATTCAGATCTTTTATACCATCGTAACCACCTTTGATAATCGCACAGTTATTCTGCCAAACAGCAAACTGTCCAACGAAGTGATTGTAAACCTCAGCCGCGAAGGCATGAGAAGGCTCGACGTAGAATTGAAGTTTGCTTTTACGATTCCTTTTGAGCAGGTGAAAGCGATTTTAGCAAAAACGGTTGAAGCCAATAAAGACCTTTTAAAAAATCCCGCATATCGCATAGGCGTTTCATCTGTTGATCCCGATGGGTATAAAGTCATGGTCAACACCTGGGTCAACGCTTATGGTTACCAGGATATCAAACTACAATTGCAGGAGAGAATTGTCGGTGATATTATTTCTGCAGGAATAAAGCTGCCCGGAATGTAAGTGTGGGTGAATTTCATGGTCGCGTCATTGGCAACTTTGCGCAGCCTGGCAAAACAATCCATCAAATTATTAACTTAATTCGTAGGGGATTACTTCATTCCTTTTATTTATTTTCCCTGTTAAACAGCATAGTCCATTCTTTCAAAAGATTTTCAGCATCTATTGTTACCTGGCCTGGCAACAATCTCCACTGCCAGTTATTTTCTCCGGAAGCGGGCGTATTCATACGTGCAATTTCATCCAGGCCAAGTACGTCCTGTAAAGGCAGAATAGCAATGTTGGCAACTGATGCGTAAGCTAAACGACCCATTACAATATGAATGTCATCTTCGGTTAATGGCCTTCCAACATATTGCTCTATTTGCCGGTGGTGTTTGCTGCCTTCCTGCCGGTACCATCCACGAATGGTATTATTATCGTGAGTACCGGTATAGGCAATAAAGTTTTCTGAATAGTTGTGCGGAATATAAGGGGATTGAGGCATCTCATGTCCAAAGGCGAACTGAAGTACTTTCATGCCGGGAAATGTAAACTGATCGCGCAATTGATACACGGGTTCGTTTATTTCGCCTAAATCTTCTGCTATAAAAGGTAGATCGCCCAATGCTTTTTTTACCGTGACAAACAAATCTTCCCCCGGACCTCGCTTCCATTTACCATTCCTGGCTGTTTCTTCTTTTGCAGGCACTTCCCAGTAATCTGCAAACGCTCTGAAATGGTCGAGCCGAAGTATATCAAACAATTCGATGTTCTTTTTAAAACGTTCTATCCACCACTTGTAGCCATGTTTTTTCATTACATCCCAACGAAAAACCGGCATGCCCCACAACTGCCCGTCTTCACTAAATGCATCAGGAGGAACACCGGCCATCCCGATCATATTTCCTTCTTTATCAAGGCTGAAAAGGTCGGGGTGCGACCATACGTCAACAGAATCGTAGCTGATATAAAATGGCAGGTCTCCAAAAAACTGTATGCCTATATTGTTACAGTAGCTCCGCAGTTCGTGCCATTGTTTGCTAAACAGGAACTGCAGAAATTTAGTCTTTTCTATTTCGTCTTTATTTTCTTTTGACAGTGTATTCAAAACCTTTTCATTGCGAAGCTTGCATTCTTCGGGCCATTTAAACCAGGGCTGGCTTTCGTTCTGTTGTTTTAATAACATGTATACAGCGAAATCATCCAGCCAGCCTGCTTCTTTTTCACAGAATTTCTTAAAAGATCCCTTACGTTCATGGTTTTTTTCATTTTTATAATTATCCCATACTTTTTCAAAAATTTCAAGTTTCACACGTTCTGCTTGCGCATAGTTGATTTTTCCTTGCTGCGGCAAATGATATTTTTGCAGGTCTTCCGCATCCAGCAATCCATCTGCTGCCAGTAATTCAGGACTAATGAAAAGTGTATTTCCTGCCCTGCTTGATATAGAGCTGTAAGGTGAATGTCCCTGTCCCTGTTCGGTAGGATTGAGAGGCAGCAACTGCCAGTAGGTTTGATTACTTCGGTTTAAAAAGTCGGCAAATGCCTTCGCTTCTGGTCCCATATCACCAATGCCATAAGGTGAAGCAAGTGAAGAAATATGCAGCAAAATACCTGCGCCTCTTTTATGATCAGTCATACTTATTTTGGTTTGAGAACTGCCAGAGGCAGGCTTTTAAAAATTTCTTTTACTTCAATTTCTCCATTGTGATTCCCTTTCAGTTTTGAAAACAGATATTCAAATTCTGGCGGAGCACTTTCAGGCAAAATAATTCGCGTGTTGTTCCAGTCTACACATAAAATTTCGGCTTTCTGTTGTTTACACAACTGGGCAATGTGCAGAGGTACTGCAACTACATACCATTCGTTTTTATACTGCCGGGCAAAAGCAAGAAGATTGTCTTTGTATTGACCTTTGATAACGAGTGGAGTGTAATCGGCATATTGGAAAAATTCAGCATTCTCCTTTCTCTCATTCATCAGCTTATGAACCAGCCATAGTTTAATTTTTGCACTATACCGGTGTTCCCATAAATGAGACATCAGGCTTTCGTGTTCTTCATTCGCCTGGGCTTCCAGTTCATCCATCAGCTTTTGAAGAAGTTCATAATCGACTGCACGGCGGTTGTCGGGGTCAACCAAGCTAAAGTCCCAAAGTTCTGTTCCCTGGTACACATCGGGAACACCGGGACAGGTGAACTTAAGCAATACCTGTGCAAGTGAGTTTACTATTCCGAAGTCGGATACTTTGCGATGCAACTTTTCAAAGCTTTTCCAAAAATCTGAGTTTTGTTCTAATAAACTGACTGCAAAAGTCTTTGCTGCTCCTTCATACTCTTCATTTGGCGTAGCCCAGTCTGAATGTGTTTTTGCTTCTCGAAAGGCTTTTTGCAGGTATTCCTGAATGCGGTTGGCGAAATCATCCTCTCCCTGTGTAGGCATGGGGTAAGCGCCGATCAATGTTTGATAAATCAGGTATTCGTCGTTGGCATCAGGGGCAGCTTTTTCTATAAGCGCTTTATTAATTTGCTTCCATTCTTTCACTGCTGCAAACCATTCATCCGGTATATTACTCAACACATTTAGCCTTGCACGAACATCTTCTCCGCGTTTGGTATCGTGGGTAGAAGTTCCGTTTAATGACAGCGGCCATTTTTGCTGCCGGTCAATCATCTTTTGGTGAAATTCTTCCGGACTGTCTCCAAAAGCATCAGGTGCATCTCCCACTTCATTATGACCAATAAAACGATTGTAAGTGTACATAAGAGTGTCTTCAACACCTTTAGCCATCAATGGCCCGGTGAACTGCATACAACGCTGATAAAAGCGAAGCAGTCGAGCATTATATTCTGTGTCGCCTTCTGTAGATTTTTCTAAAAGTGCCGTTTCAAGAAGTTTTACAGAAGGAGCTAATTCGGGTTTGCTTTTGCTTACCCTTTCAAGTATTTCCTGAATGGCTGCAGCTTCCTTTTCATCCAAAGGCATCTTGTTGCCATAATAACGGTAAACAGGGCATTGTATCAGCAATTCTGCAATAGTTTCTTTCAGCAGTTCAGGTTCTGCAGTATTTAAGGATTCTTCATCAGCCAGGTTCATTTCGAGGAAAAGCTGGTGCAGGTTTGCCAGTTCGCCGCCCATCTGCTCGTGCAGTATAAAGCTTTTTTTATCGTGCAACTGCTTATGAATAGAAGTATCATCGTTTACCAGTTTTGTATAAAAATCAGTGAACTTTTCGCGGCTGCTCTGTTGGGTGAAAACGTTATTTGCATAGCATAAAAAGTCGTAACCCGTGTTTCCCTGGATAGGCCAGTAATCGGGCAATGCTTCTCCTGCTTCAAGAATTTTTTCTACGACTATGTATGTTTCTTCGCCCGATAATTCCCGCAACTGCTGCAGGTAACCTGTGGGGTCATACAATCCATCAATATGGTCAACCCGCAGTCCCTGGAAAACATCTTCGTCGAGCAGGTGTTTTATATATTGGTGATAATGGTCAAATACCTCTTTTTTTTGCATGTTCAAACAAATGAGGCCATTAACAGTAAAGAACCGTCGAAAGTTTATTTTGTAATCTGTCTTCTGCCATTCGCATAACTCGTACACCTGCTCGTGAGCAATTTTTTCAATCGCATCAGCGTTGCTGTTTACTCTTTCAATGCAGCTTTCGATATACCCTTTTGTAGTTTCTGTTTTCAACAAAGCGGTCAACTGAAGCTGAAACTCGTGCAAAGGTTCTGAATAAGCTTCCGGTTCTTCTTCGCGCTGGATTTCTTTTATTTGCCTCAGAAGTTGTTCGATGGCTTGGTTGGGTTCTCCGTCACCTGCTTCCAAAATAGTAATATAGGAGCGAAGACGCAGAGGATAAGTGCTGTCATAATACTTCAACACAAACCGGGGTTCGTCAAAAGTGATAGTAAGCTCTTTGTTTTTAATGACTTCTTTCAAGGGGCTTCCCAAAAAGGGTATCATGATTTTTCCATGATAAATTTTCCCCGTCCAGGGCACATCGAAAAAGGAAGCGTATACTGATCTCCGGCCTTTCTCAAGCACGTCTTTCAGCCAGGGGTTATTTGGGTCAAAGGCCATGTGATTTGGCACAATATCCTGCACCCAGCTTATGTTGAGTTCCTGCAATTTTTTACTTATCTCTAAAAGCTCTTCTTCAGTGCCTATTTCAGGATTTATCTTATGCGGATTTACGCCGTCATATCCATGTACGCTTCCCGGCGTGGCTTCAAACACCGGCGACGCATACACAGTACCAATTCCTAATTTTTGTAAATAAGGAATGATCTTGTCAAAATCTTTGAATGTAAAATTTTCATGAAACTGTAAACGATATGTGCTAATGGGATTATTCATTACTATTCTTATAAATTAAAATCGACTCTTGCTGAATGGTAACTAAAGAACCATTTGCAATAACATCAGGCGCTGAAGCCAGTCCATTCCATTTTTTATCTGCCGAGTCTAATAATTTCTTCCAATCATTTTTATAGGTAGGCAAAAGTATTTGTTGCGGCTGTTTTGAAAAATTCATCAGGCAAAGTACGTGTTCGCCTTCGTGCCAGCGATGCAGCAACAGGGTTTGGCTTTCTTCATTCTCATCTACATTTAGCTGGTTACGGTTTAAGTTGTATAAAGCCGGTTCCTGTTTTCTCAGGCTGATTAAAGCTTTGTAATACGCAAACATGGTTTTGTGTGGTTCCTGGTGCAGAAGGTTCCATTGCAGCTTTGATTCTTCGAATGTCTTTTCAGCAACCGGGTCAGGCACTTCGCCCTGCGAATGAAAAGCTGCAAACTCTGCTTTGCGGCCTTTTCTTACAGCTTCTGCAAGTTCCGGGTCTGTATGACTTACAAAATATAAAAAAGGATGAGGTTCGCTGTATTCTTCGCCCATAAATAACATAGGTAAATACGGGCTGACTATGACAGCAGCAGCCATTAGCTTTTGCATTTCAAAACTTACCAATGTGCTGGTTCGTTCTCCGAGCATTCTGTTACCTGTCTGGTCATGGTTTTGGGAAAAAATGACAAACTGTTTTCCGGGATTATTTTCTGCTTTTATCCCAAATGTTTTCTTTCGGTGGGGTGAATAAATGCCATCGAATACGTAGGCATCTTTATAAGACTTAGCAAGATGAGCTAAGCCATTGAAGTCAGAATAATAACCAGTTTGTGGTTCGCCTGCAGTTACCCGCAGTGCATGGTGAAATTCATCCATCCACTGAGCATCCATTCCAAAGCCGTGTTCCTGCAAAGGATTGATAAAGCGGTTGTCGTTTAAATCCAATTCAACAATCAGGTAATGCGTCTTTCCTGTTTCTGCCATCAGCCTGTTCACGTGATGCTTTATCTCGCGAAGAATGTGCGTGGCACTGAAGTCTTTAATGGCGTGAACGGCATCCATCCGTAAGGCATCAATGTGAAAATCACGAAACCACATCAGTACGTTTTCAATAAAATACTTTCTTACTCCGTCACACCATTCATCATCAAAATTGATCGCATTGCCCCAGGGAGTATTGTATTTACCGGTAAAGTAAGGGGCTATTGCACCAAGATAATTTCCTTCGGGGCCAAGATGATTATACACAACATCGAGAATCACAGCCAATCCTTTTTCATGACAAGCCTCCACAAGATGCTTCAAACCTTCAGACCCTCCGTAAGAGTTTTGAACAGCATAAGGAAAAACGCCGTCATAACCCCAGTTGCGCTCGCCGGGAAACTGTGCAACCGGCATTATTTCAATTGCATTAATGCCTAATTCTTTCAGGTAATCAAGCTTTTGCTCCAGGGCTTCAAAAGTGCCTTGCTCAGTAAAAGTTCCCGTATGCAATTCATACAAAATATACTCCTCCAACGGCGGGTTTTTCCAGTTCTCATCTTTCCATTGAATCTTTTGAAGGTTTACTGCTTTTGAAAAACCATGCACACCTTCGGGCTGGCTTACAGATGCCGGGTCTGGAAATACTTTGTCTTTATCTAAAGAAATTTTATATAAATCGCCTTCTCTTATTTTATTAGTAATCCCCTTCCAATATCCCAAATCATCTTCTGACAGTGTAACATGTCCTCCATCAGATAATATTAAAGAAACGTCTTTTTGAAGAGGAGCCCACACTGTTACTTCTGCTTTGCCTTCGTCATTAAAATTTACTCCGATGGAGCGTTTATTAATATTCGTTTGAATCATGGTTGTCAATTTATTCCACCTGCTTTAGTACTACTACAGAGCGTCCCTGCACAATAATTGCCTCGCAGGCTGCGTGGCTGCTTTCTTTCTCTGCAACAATATTTTCAGTTGTGTCTAACACCTTCACCCAATTTTTGGCAAATTGTGCGGGTGGAAGAATGTATTCTAACTTGTCGTAATAGGCATTGAAAATAACGTAGAAACTATCATCTATAATTTTTTCGCCTTTGGGTCCTAATGTGCGTATTGCTTTGCCATTGAGAAATACTCCTAAAGATTTTGCGTAGTCATGTGTCCAGTTTTCTTCGGTCATTTTTGTGCCTTCAGGCAAAAACCATTCAATATCCTTCAAACCGCCCTGCATTTGTACTGGTTCTCCCTGAAACCAGCGGCGGCGGCGAAACGCAGGATGATTTTTACGAAAGTGAATAATGGTGCAGGCAAATTGCAGTAATTCATTATCAGCCTCCTCCCAGTTTACCCACGACGTTTCGTTGTCCTGGCAATACGCATTATTGTTTCCGTTCTGGGTACGCCCCAGTTCATCACCCGAAACTAACATAGGCACTCCTTGCGATAAGAATAAAGTAGCGAGAAAGTTTCTGATTTGCTGTTTTCTAAGTTTAATAATCGCCTTGTCTTCGGTCGGTCCTTCTACACCGCAGTTCCATGAGCGGTTGTGGCTTTCGCCGTCTTTGTTGTCTTCACCATTTTCTACATTATGCTTTTCGTTGTACGACACAAGGTCGTGCAAGGTAAAGCCGTCGTGTGCAGTTACGAAATTGATGCTTGCAGTAGGTTTACGATAATCATTCTGATAAAGGTCAGGGCTTCCGGTAAAGCGCTGGGCAAATTCTCCCAGCATACTGTCGGCTCCCCTCCAGTAGTCCCGGATGCAATCCCTGTACTTACCATTCCATTCTGCCCATCCGGGAGGAAATTTCCCTACCATATAACCTCCCTCGCCAATGTCCCACGGTTCGGCTATCAGCTTCACCTGCGATATTACCGGATCCTGGTGAATAATATCAAAGAAAGAACCGAGGCGGTCAACCTCATGCAGTTCTCTTGCAAGGGTAGAGGCAAGGTCAAACCTAAATCCGTCAACATGCATTTCGAGTATCCAGTACCGCAGACTATCCATTATCAGGCGCAGCACATTTGGCATCATGGCATTAAGCGTATTACCGGTACCGGTATAGTCCATACAAAAACGTTTGTTGTCGGTAAGGCGGTAATACGAGGCGTTGTCAATACCGCGAAAACAAATCGTCGGCCCAAGCTGGCTTCCTTCTCCTGTATGATTGTACACTACATCCAGGATTACTTCAATTCCTGCTGTGTGCAGTTCTTTTACCATGTTTTTAAACTCCGCTACCTGACCTCCTACGGGGCCATTGGCAGAATAACGAACATCAGGAGCAAAAAAGCCGATTGTATTATACCCCCAGTAGTTTGATAATCCTTTTTCAGCAAGAGAACGGTCTAATACAAAATGATGAACAGGCATCAGCTCAATAGCAGTAATACCCAACCTGAGCAGGTATTTGATAGTTACCGGATGAGCTAAAGCAGCGTACGTACCTTTGATATTTTCCGGGATTTCAGGGTGAAGAATAGTGAACCCTTTTACATGGGTTTCATAAATGATGGTTTTATGATAAGAAACTTTTGGAGGCTTGTCTCCTTCCCAATTAAAATTTGGGTCTATAACAACCGATTTTGGCACATAAGGCGCACTGTCAGTTTTGCTAAAACTCAGGTCGCCGTCGGGATGTCCTAACTCATAACCAAACAATGCATTGTGCC
>CAXUMK010000080.1:0-17328 GCA_964251885.1 uncultured Segetibacter sp.
CGGAGGATGAGGTCTTGCCGAACAGCGAACAAAGCGTACAAGTGTGCGACGCAAGAATGCTTAATAGTAGTAACGCCGTCCGCTCATAAAATGTATTGCATAATTTTTTATGGCTTTGAGTTAAAAGAAAGTACACGAAAAACATAAAGGCATTGAATAACTCTTTGCCAATTGAATCTTTATTCTCCCGCTGTATCATTACCGTACACTTTATGTATCATTAACGACCGGCAGCGACAGCAAAGATTGAGACGAAACATTGTAAATCAATCTATATAGTTTTCGGCATGTTGTTTCGTTTCTCTTCGCGATTCGTCTCATTCATACAACTTCACCTATGCTAAAAAATTATTTTAAAACTGCCTTTCGCAGCCTTTTAAAAAACAAGGCTACAGCCTTTATAAATGTAACCGGCTTATCAGTTGGCATGACGGCTGCCGTACTCATATTGCTCTGGGTGCAGAATGAAATGAACTTCGATAATTTTCATCCCGGAGCAGAAAGAATTTACAGGCTTACAACCAGTATTCCCGCAAACAACTGGACGTGGGAAACAACGCCGTTACTGCTGGCCGATGCAGCAAAAAAAGACATCCCGGAAATTGAGAAAATAGCAAGGCTTTACCCTGATAACTGGCCGGTATTTAATATTAATGGAAACCTCTTGTACGAAAAAAACTGCGCTTATGTCGATGATGAATGGTTCAATCTGTTTCACTACGATTTTATAGAAGGCAATGCAGCGTCTTTCGCAAAAGACCCTTACAGCATCATTCTCACCGCATCGGAGGCAAAGAAATATTTTGGCAACCGCGAGGCTCTTGGTGCGTCTATCCGCATAGATAGTATGACATGCCGGGTAAAAGCAATTGTGAAAGATGCACCTGTAAACTCCAGTTTTCAGTATCATGCATTTATACCAATTGCGGCTTTATTAACCGACCGGCAACGGAGAGAGAATGATGAGAACTGGGACAATTTTAATTACATCACATTTGTAAAGTTAAAAGCAGCTTCCAACACCACAGCCACTTCAAAAAAGCTTACAGCCATAATACCCGGCACCGATAAAGGCGGCACTTCAATAAGTCTTATTTCTATAAAGGATATGCATTTCGAAAACGGCCTTCGATCATCCGCATTTGTGCATGGCGACCGCAATACAGTTTACATTTTCTCTGTCCTTGCTTTTTTACTTTTGCTGGTAGCCTGCATCAATTATGTAAACCTTACAACTGCAAAAGCAAGCCTGCGGGCAAAAGAAGTAAGCGTAAGAAAAATGGTGGGTGCAAAACGTGCTCATCTTTTTTACCAGTTTATTACAGAGTCTTTCTTAATCAGCATCCTTTCGCTGGCTGCAACGCTTGTGCTCATTCAGTTGTGTTTACCTGCTTTCAATGCTTTTACAGGAAAAAACTTTGAATTGCTTCTTACATCTGCCGGTATGTGGCGCATCATCGGTCTTACCCTGCTTTCGGCCTTGCTGCTCAACAGTATTTACCCGGCGCTTTTATTATCGTCTTTTAAACCTTTACAGGTTTTCCGAGGATTTACTGTGTTAAAAGTAAAAGACAGCTATTTCAGAAGAGCTTTGGTGATAGTACAGTTTACCATTTCTGTTATGCTGATTGCATGTACTATTATTATATACAGGCAAATGCAGTTTATACAGAAAAATAATCCCGGTTACAACAGGTCGCAGGTTTTATCGTTTGCAGTGCCGCCGAATATTGACAGAGATAAAAAGGAGTTATTAATGCAAACGGTGAAGCAGGAATTGCTTGCACAAAACAGCGTAGTAAGTGCCACAACTGCTAATCAGTCTATTATAAATATCGGCAGCATGTCTACCGGCAGTGCAGACTGGGATGGACATGATACTACATTTAATCCTAAGATAGCGCAGCTTTCGACTGATGCAGATTTTCAAAGAACCATGCAACTGCAAATGAAGGATGGCAGATGGTTTCAGCAGGGTAACGAAGCAGACAAAAACAATGTGGTACTAAACGAAACTGCCGTTGCTGACCTGAATATTCATGCACCTGTTATCGGGCAGCGCTTCACCTTTAAAGGAAGAACAGGCCAGGTTATTGGCGTTGTGAAAAATTTTAATTACAAAAGCCTGCACGATAAAACTGGTCCGCTGGTTGCTTTTGTTGATCCGCAGTGGTACCGGTTTTTCTTAGTTCGTGCAGCGCCGGGAAATGCTTCAAAGGCAGTAAAAGCAGTGCAGGACATTTGGGCAAAAACTTTTCCCGGCAATCCGCTTGAGTATGCGTTTTTAGACGATGCGTTTAATGAATTGTACAAAGGCGACCAGCAGGTATCTTTCCTCATTTTCGTATTTTCCATTATTGCAGTCGTCATTTCTTCGCTCGGTTTGTTTGGCCTGGCAGCCTTTACTGCAGAGCGACGGACAAAAGAGATCGGTATCCGTAAAGTATTAGGTGCAACAGTTGGCGGCATCACAGCCCTGCTCTCAAAAGATTTTGTAAAGCTGGTGTGTATTGCTATCTGCATTGCCACACCTCTTGCCTTTTGGGCAATGAACCAATGGATACAAAATTTTGCATACCGCATAAATATAGGTTGGTGGATGTTTGCCGCAGCCGGCCTGCTCGCACTGCTGATAGCCTTAATGACAACCAGTTTCCAGGCAATTAAAGCAGCAATAGCAAATCCCATTAAAAGTTTGAGAACGGAATAGGGAGGGGAAAGGCAATAGTCAGATAGTCATTAGTCAAATAGTCAATAGTGAGTAGTCAGTTGCGAATAGTCAATTGTCGGTAAAACTTTACTTAAACATATCTGTTATCTGCAAGGCTGGCTTGTCTTCTATTAAAATGCTTGCTGCATGTGCGATATATTTTTTGGATACCAGCGGAAGAATAAGCATTAAGCATCGTTGTGTCACTCCCTTGTGCGGTATTTTCGCCATTCGGCTTTGCACTACTTGTCCCGTTTGCGGGAAATGTATCCTGCGTGAAGTATATAAAAATCTTATCGTCTACGAAAACATGGTAACAAACCGTTCGGAAATTAAAGAAAATTTTTGCATTTACCCTGCAGTTTCACAGTGTTATGCAGATGAACGTACTGCGTCGCAACGATGACGCTATGAAAAACAACTGCCGGTAACCCAAAAAAGATGACAGTTGGAAGATGACAGATCACAGCTACTCTCCACTCCTTCTCCCTTCTCACAACTCACAACTCACTAATCTTACGTTCAGTCATTTTTTTTGAATGTACCTTGCACTCTTTTTTCATTCTGTACATTAAAGACTATGTAGTCTGACCTATGAGCGCATCTAATAACAAAGCATCTGTTGCTGGTCTTATAATAGCACTGGGGATCATTTATGGTGATATTGGTACTTCTCCTCTTTACGTATTAAATGCCATTACAAATGGCAAAGTAATAAGTGAACTTCTCATACTTGGAAGCCTGTCGTATATCATCTGGACTCTTACCCTTCAAACCACTGTCAAATACGTGATTCTTACTTTGCAGGCCGACAACCGGGGTGAAGGAGGTATTTTTTCCCTGTTTGCACTGGTTCGCCGCAGGCGCAAGTGGCTTGTTTTTACCGCCATGATCGGCGGAGCAGCACTGCTGGCTGATGGAATGATCACGCCGCCTATCTCTGTTACTTCCGCTGTTGAAGGCTTGCGAAATCTGCGGTTCTTGGGCTCTATTTCTGACAGAACAATTGTTTATATCGTTATAGTCATTATTGCCGGACTGTTCTTTTTACAACAATTTGGCACTGCTTCTATCGGTAAGCTTTTTGGTCCTGTTATGGGTGCCTGGTTTACCATGCTTGCCGTATTAGGTATCAGTCATCTGGTCGACGACATTCACATATTTCGTGCATTAAATCCATATTATGCTATTAAGCTGCTAACGACTTATCCCCAAGGTTTCTGGATCTTGGGTGCAGTCTTTTTGTGTACAACAGGAGCAGAAGCGCTGTATTCAGACTTAGGTCACTGCGGAAAGGAAAATATAAGAACATCCTGGATTTTTGTGAAAACATGTCTTATTCTTAATTACCTCGGGCAGGGCGCATGGTTATTAAACAATTTCGAAGGAAAGATGATTACGCAGGCCACCATTACAGCGGGTTTTAATCCTTTTTATGGTATTATGCCTGAATGGTTTGTTGTTCCGGGAATCATCATTGCTACAACTGCCGCTGTTATTGCAAGCCAAGCGTTGATCAGTGGTTCCTTCACTCTTATCGGTGAAGCGATCAGGCTAAACCTCTGGCCTAAAATGAGCATTAAGTATCCGGGTGAGGCCCGCGGACAATTATTTATTCCGGGAATAAATACACTGTTGTTTTTTGGCTGTCTGGGAATTGTGCTGCATTTTCAGAAGTCAACCAATATGGAAGCCGCTTATGGCCTGGCAATTACGATATGTATGATTGCCACAACCATTCTTTTTGCCAATTTTCTTATTTTAAACCGTGCTGCAAGCGTATTTGTGTATTTATACCTGGCTGTTTATCTTACTATTGAGTTATCTTTTTTAACTGCCAATCTCGGTAAGTTTCCGCATGGTGGCTATGTTACCCTTATCGCCGGCGGCTTTTTATTCGCTGTCATGTATATCTGGTACAGGGCACGCAAAATTAAAAACCGCTATGTAGAGTTCGTTTCCCTGGATGATTACATTGGCAGATTGGAAGAATTGAGCAATGACAAATCCATCATAAAACACGCAACGCATCTTGTTTACATGACGAGCGCCGATAATCCTCAGGAAATAGAGCACAAGATTATTTATTCAATACTGAACAGGAAACCAAAAAGAGCCGACATATACTGGTTTGTACATGTACATACGGTAGATGAACCTTATACAAGCGACTATAGCGTAAAGCACATTATTCCCAATGACATTATAAGAGTAGAATTCAGGTTAGGTTTCAGGGTGCAGCCAAGAATGAACCTGATGTTTCGCCAGGTAGTGCTGGAACTGGTGGCAAATAAAGAGGTCAACATCACCAGCCGTTATGAAAGTCTTGAACGCAATAATGTGGTAGGAGATTTTCAGTTTGTGGTAATGGAAAAATATTTAAGCAACGATAATGAATTACCCTTTCTGGAAAAGCTGATCATGAAATTTCACTTCTGGCTCAAAGACCTTAGCTTGTCTGAGGCCAAAAGCTTTGGACTTGATACAAGCTATGTATCGGTCGAAAAGTTTGCGCTGGTTGTGGCTCCTATCAAAAATGTAAAGCTTAAAAGGGTCTTTAAAGGTGGTCAGGAATATTGAGCCAGCCACCTAAATCCCCCCCGAAGGGGGACTTTGATGCTGCCGCAGTCATCACGGGGCATATTAAATTGTTATTTTTTTTGAAGTCGATAGAAGTTCTTTGTGGAACTTCTGTTGTGTCACTCACTTGTACGATATCTTTTCATGGAGCTTTTCCTTTGCGACAATTGCTATGCACCTGTTATCACTTATACATCAAAATTTCCTGAAAGATTTTTAAAATGGCCGTTTAGCTTTATACGGTCTTTTAAAACCTCCATTTCATTTACAACCGGCAAAACTTTTATCAAATGCCGTTTCAGGTATTCAAGGCGCTGGTCTTCGCGCAGCAGGCCTGCAAACTCATATTCTTCCTCGAGTGACAAACCAACATGATGTGCAATGTCATAGGAAATCAATTCTTCGTCCGGTTTCTTAAAATCCTTTTTTAGCTTTAGTACAGCATGCAATTCCTTAATGCTGTTTACCACTTTCTGCAACAACAATTTGTGGGTGCTTTCTTCATTTGCCGGGTAATTTACAATAGCGCCGCTATACAGCTTATCCGGGATGGTTTTGACCATTTCTAATATCCTGAAGACTGAAATTCCCTTTGTCTTTATATCCAGCTTACCATCTTCATATATTTCTACAATCTCTTTCACTTCTACCAAAGTTCCTCTTTCGCTTAAGCCATTTTTTAAAACTGTTGGTATGCCAAATGGTTTTGCATCAGCAAAAGAATCGGTTATCAGTTGTTTATATCTCGGCTCAAATATGTGCAGGTTTAGATCTTCACCCGGAAACACTACAATGCCCAAAGGAAATATCGGAATAAAATTCGTCATACAGTTTTCATTATTTATTTCAAAAGACGCATTAAAAACGCCGAAAAGTGCACAGAGTTAAAAAAAAATTCCCTCTTTACTGTATAAAATTAGTTAATCAATTTTACAAGGCTTTGTTGTCTGTCTACTGCTGTAAAACCGAGGTACACAATTTTACTACCTTTACAACCGGTTCTTTAAAAAAAGGTTTTGCTATATGACTGATTTCAATGATTTTAATAATCCACAGGTTGCAAATCTTCCAAAACATCTGAAGCAATTTATAGTAGAGCAACATTACGAGAAATATACTTCCATCGACAATGCTGTCTGGAGGTATGTGATGCGGCAGAACTATAGTTATTTAAAAGATGTTGCCTACTATCCCTACATACCAGGCCTGCACAAAGCAGGTCTTACGATAGAAAAAATTCCGAGCCTGTACGAAATGAATGATGCACTTGGCAAAATTGGCTGGGGAGCCGTGACAGTGGATGGTTTTATACCGCCTGCAGCTTTTATGGAATACCAGGCTTACAGGGTGCTGGTAATTGCCGCAGATATACGGCAGTTAAGACATATCCAATATACCCCGGCTCCTGATATCATTCACGAGTCGGCAGGCCACGCTCCCATCATTGCCGACTCAGATTATAATCAATACCTCAGTTATTTTGGTTCAATTGGCGCCAAAGCCATGTTCTCTTCCAAAGACTTCGAATTGTACGAAGCAATCCGTGAATTATCTATTTTAAAAGAGATGCCTGATGCTAACCCTGAAGATTTACAAAAGGCGCAAAAGAAGGTGGAATATTGCCAGGACAACCTGGGCGAGCCTTCCGAAATGGCTTTGCTTAGCCGCCTGCACTGGTGGACAGTTGAGTATGGACTGATCGGAACGCTTGAACAACCAAAAATTTACGGAGCAGGTTTATTATCATCCATTGGCGAAAGCGCCAGTTGTATGAACCCCGAAGTAAAAAAGCTTTGGTACACGAGTGATGCTGTTAATTACACTTATGACATTACCAAAGAGCAACCGCAGCTATTTGTTACCCCCACCTTTCAAAATTTAATAGATGTGCTCGAAGAGTTTGCAGATACAATGGCATTCAGAAGAGGTGGCGCCGAAGGATTGCTGAAAGCGATAGAATGTAAAAATGTCTGCACTGCTGTATATAGTTCAGGCCTGCAGGTCAGCGGTGTTTTTACTGAGATCGTTTCAAATGACAATACTGTTCATTTTATTAAAACCACAGGGCTAACTGCTCTTTGTTTTGATAACAAACAATTGCCGGGGCAGGATAAACATTACCACAAACCCGGCTTTTCATCACCTGTTGGAAAGCTGAAAGGATATACAGCTTCTCTTGAAAATTTTAGCGCCGACCAGTTGTACGATG
This sequence comes from uncultured Segetibacter sp., assembly GCA_964251885.1. GTDB lineage: Bacteria > Bacteroidota > Bacteroidia > Chitinophagales > Chitinophagaceae > Segetibacter. The sequence continues at coordinate 7,500 of CAXUMK010000080.1, forward strand.
CAGGTATTGATGTAGGTGAGCCGGTGCATTTATTTTTTGAAAGTGGCATGATCGTAAACGGAGAAGTCACCGATATTACAGTCAAAAACGGCAAGATCATTATTATCACTTTTACTAACTGTACTGTGAAAGATGACAATGGAAAAATCTATTTCGAACCCTCATGGGGCAATTATGATATGGCAGTTGGCGCAAAGATCATCTCTGTTTTTTGTGGCGCTGCCGATAAGGATTCGTATGAAGAAATACCATTGATGTCTGATACTAAAACTCATCATCGCCATTACACGGATGAGGAAAAGCTGTACCAGCAATTGTTTCAAACTATACGTAATTGCCGGGAGCAACACAGCGATTATGAAAAGCTGCCTGAGGTTTGGGATGAGCTAAAAGAAAGCTTTCCCGATGACTGGCTTTGTTCGCTTGAAGTTTTGGAGATACTACAGCAGGAAAGCATTTACGAAGATGTCGCCCAGGAAATAAGCGGTTATCTTGATGCAAAAGCTTCTGCTGAACCGGAGTACACAAAATTAATTACAGATGGTTTTTACCTGATTAAACATCCTGTTACAGAACTGGCAACTTCTTAAATACATTGTATGAATATCGTTATTACAGGTGCAAGCAGCGGAGTAGGGTACGAAGCAGCGCTCGAATTAATTCTGCATTCAAAAAATAAAGTTACGGCGCTGGCAAGATCAGCGGATAAGCTTCGCCGGCTATCGGAAACTGCTATCATACGCAATCCTGATTGTTGCCTGTTTCCTGTTGAGTTTGATATTATTCATGGTGAATATGACGAAGTTTTGATTCCGTTTCTACAGGAAAACCAAGGTACTGTAGATATTTTGATCAATAATGCAGGCGCTCTTATCAATAAACCTTTTGAGGAATTAGACCAGCTTGACTTTGTCTCGATGATTCAAAGCAATTTTTTGGGGCACATTAAAATGATCCAAAACCTGCTGCCGTTGATGTCTGATAATTCTCATATTGTAAATATCGGCAGCATGGGTGGCTTCCAGGGAAGTATCAAATTTCCCGGCCTTGCTGCTTATTCGGCAAGCAAAGCTGCACTGCATGCGTTGACCGAATGCTTGGCGCTTGAACTGGCAGACAGAAACATAAAAGTAAATTGCCTTGCTTTAGGTTCTGCCCAAACCGAAATGCTTGATAAAGCTTTTTCCGGTTATACATCTCCCGTAAAAGCTGCAGAAATGGGAAAGATGGTTGCAGACTTTGCCGTAACAGGCCACCAGTTTTTTAATGGAAAGATTTTGCCGGTATCTGTTACTACTCCATAATTCCTGCACAAACAAATACTGCTTCGGCGGTAAAAGCTCCATTAAGATTTGCCGTACAAGGGAGCGTCGCAACGATGTAGCATTGGTATTCTATTGCTGGTTGCCAAAACAAAAATGAAAATCTATTTCAAAACAACATTAGATTTTACAAATTTAATAACGATGTCTTGCCCTGTTATAAATCTTTTGCGGGTACTTTTTTAATGTTTCCTTCTTTATCGGCAATAATCAGGTAGCCGTTGCTTTCCTTTGTTTCAGCAATTAGTTTTTCTGAAACTTTTTTCAGGCCTTCTTCAATAGCTTTACTTTCTTCAAGAAATTTTTCTGAAAACTTCAAGTCTTCTTTAATTTTTTCCATAACTCTAAATTAAGAATTTTTATCAGCCCATCTCTTTCACCTTCAGCAATTTTTTGTGGTGAAGTACCTGAATTTTCATAAACCCGCCATCGGTCAACTATTTTTATAAAATCTATTAGGTTATTATACTGCGCAAGGGATAAAAAGGTGAGTAGAAGTTTTTTTTGAGCTTGACTGAATTACTACTATGAGTCAATCGTTGCGTCGCACTCGTTTACTTTTCATTCTTTATTCAACAGATAAAGAGTCGCTCATATTCCTTGACAACTATAAAGCAAAACACACACTGTTATTGCCTCATTGCCCTTTCTCCATTGCCAATTGACCTTCTCAATTCCTGAAGCTTTGTGTTATCATCAGTCCATAAATTCCTCCATCGAGAATACCTATTCCAACCCGGCCAAAAGCAGTATTGAGAATGTTGGCTCGATGACCGGGAGAATTCATTAAACCACGGTGACAGATATTCAATGTCTGGCCTAAAGCAAGGTTTTCTCCCGCTGCCAGAAACTTTATTTTAGCCTTTTTCATCCGGTCAAACGGGGAAAGACCTTCGGGAGTAATGTGCGAAAAATAACCTCTTGCAAACATGTCTTGTGAATGCGCCCTTGCAACCGGCACTAATTGAGGGTCAAATTGTAACGCATGTAAACCTGCCTTTTGCCGTTCTTCATTTACCAAAACCAGCATCTTTGCTTCCAGGTCTTCGCGAACAGCCGGGTGGTCATCTGTAAAAGGCAATGAAACCGACTTTTCTGACTTAGGCTCTACAGTAAGTTTATTGATTGTTTTGCTGATCGCTTCATCAAAAACCGGCGCCAGTTTTTCATCCATCCATTCTACTTTGTCGGCCATCTTTTCTGCAAAAAAACTTTTATGGGTTTTAGCCGAAAGACTGTCTGAAAAAGGAATGGATAGCAAAATTGCTGAAACAATGGTCGCCCAAATAATGCCATTGACAGCGCCGGGAACAATGCCCAAAGCATGGTTAACCTCATTGGTATGAGCAGCGTTGGGAACAAGCCGCAGCAGCAGGTTTACAATGATTGAGAGAACCATCCTTACCAGTATAAGAGCAAGAATAAACGCAACCGGAACCGTCCACATGCCAAGAGAAGGAGCGTACTTTTCAAAGAAAGTGACGATATAAGGATAGGTCAAAAAAGCGAGTATGACACCTGCGATAAACATGAGCAATTCGAGTGTGCCAATAATGAAACCTTTTAAGAAACCATTGTAAATGGAAAAAACAACAATGACAATAAGAAGGAGGTCTATAAAATTCATTTACTGTTTTATTTGAGATAGCCTCACTATTGAATAGGCTTGTTGTGCATCGTACTATTGGTCTTGCAAAAAGTCTGAAATTGTGAGAATTGTAGTTTCTCCAAATTTAACCAGGTCTAATAAGTCTTTGTCACCTGTTAACAAGAAGTCTGCGTTTCCATCAATTGATAACGAAAGTAAAAAATTGTCTTTGGGGTCTCTGCATATTTTTATTTGAGTCTGAACTTTTACAAAGTCTGCATACTCGTCTATGGTTTCAAGTATTTCTTCAATGTCAGCAGAGGAAAAGAAACGTTTGAATTTCGGTCGTCTTGCAACTTCCAAAAATTCGTTAAGTAATTCCTGGCTAAAAACTAAAATACCGTTTCTTTTTAAAATTATTTCGTCAAGTTTAGTAAAGTTCCTGGTGATTAAAAAGCTAATCCAAAGATTGGTGTCAATTATAATTCTGCTTACTTTATTTTGCATACCGTTTCGCTCTTACCAACTCAACTTCCTTCGTTATTTCATCAAGTGTCGGTGCAGATTTAGCTTTTGAACGTAATTTTTTTAAAACTGTTGCAAAGCCATGTTTTGAAGTGTCTTTAATGGCAATTAAGTTTAAGTCCGCTAAGTCTTTTAAAAGCTTTTCAGCTTTTGGATTCAATATGTCAACCCGCATTGTGTTCATATATCAAATTTAAAGAAAAGAAGTGAATGTTCGATTTCATTTACTTAATAGCTTCAGCGAGAAGCACCTTTAGACACAATAATTACCTCTCCTAAAATAAATTTTTCTTTCTCATTCAGTCCTATACATTTGCACACGAATGGTTCCCGTATTAAACCCGGGATTAAAAGGGAAGCCGGTGTAATTCCGGCGCTATCCCCGTAGCTGTAAGTTGTAGTGAATTGTCAGTTGTCAATTGTGAGTGCCACTCACAACTCACTTCTCACAACTCACCTGTTGAACAAAAAGCCACTGTTTCAAACGAAATGGGAAGGAGTTCAATAGAAAACGAGCCAGAAGACCTGCCTTTCAAATTATTTTATCATCGGGCTTTCGGGTGAAAAGCAAGAGATGTAATTGCCCTGTGCGCACAGGCCTTTTCATTTCATTATTTCTTTTTCCGAAGGTTCATAACAAAACAAATGTTATGACCAAAACATTATTTACAACCGCTTTCTTTTTTGCAGCGTTTGCTGCCAATGCCCAAACCGACACACTGCAGGGCAACCAATTAGACGAAGTCGTAGTAACTGCCAACAAGTATCCGCAGAAACAGAGCACTACCGGTAAAGTAATTACCGTAATTACCAAAGACGAAATTGAAAAAAGCAGTGGAAAAACACTTTCGCAGCTTTTAAATGAACAGGCAGGCATTACCATCAACGGCGCTTTAAACAACCTGGGCACAGTGCAGACAGTGTATGTTCGCGGCGCTGCATCAGGAAGGGCATTGATCCTGCTGGACGGCATTCCTGTTAACGACCCTTCGATGATTAATAATGAGTTTGACCTGAACCTTTTTTCATTGGATAATATTGACCGGATCGAGATTTGCAAAGGCGCTCAGTCCACTTTGTATGGGTCAGATGCAGTTGCCGGTGTCATCAATATCATTACAGTCAGCGGTGATGTAAGCAAACCTTTTAATGTAAAAGCGACTGTAAGCGAGGGCAACCTCGGTACCTTCAGAGGCAGCGCCCAGTTGTATGGAAAGAAGGATAAGTTTAGTTATTCTATCCGCCATGCAAGGCTTTTTACAAATGGTTTTTCTGCCGCGTATGACAGCACAGGAAAAAAGAATTTTGACAAAGACGGCTATAATGGAAATGTGACAAATGCGCAGCTTGTGTTTCAGGCTACCAGCGCACTATCGGTAAAGTCTTTCCTTATGTACAGCCGTTATAGAGCTGCTATTGATGCCGGTGTTTTTACCGACGAAAAAGATTACACCATCGACAACAGTACCCTAACAGGCGGCGCAGGTTTTAATTATAAAAAAGGGATCGTTACGCTGAATGGCACGTATCAATACAGCGAACTAAAACGCCACTATTTAAACGATAGCCTGTACAGAACAAGCACTATTTTCGAAGACAACAAATACAACGGAAAGACGCAGTTTGCCGAGTTGTATGCAAGTTTTAAACTGGCTAAGACACTTACTTTGCTGGCAGGCGCAGACTACCGCTATTCCTCTTTTAATCAGAACTATGTATCTCTCTCGGTATATGGGCCTTATAATTCTATTACGCCCGATACTTCACTCAATCAAAAAGCGGTATATGCTTCTTTAAATTTTAGCAGCCTGAACAGTAAACTGAATATTGAACTGGGCGGCCGCATTAACAAGCATTCGAGGTATGGAACAAACAGTACGTACACCTTTAATCCATCTTATGCCTTTACTAAAAACGTCAGAATTTTTGGAAGCATTGCAAGCGGCTTTAAAGCGCCTACATTATACCAGTTAAGTATAAACGAAAAACTGGAAGCGGAGAAATCGGTCAATTATGAAGGAGGCCTGCAATTCACCAATAAAATTATAAATACGCGTATCGTATATTTTAACAGGAAAATTAATAATGGCATTGATTACAACTATATCACCTTTTCTTATTTCAACTATGTAAAACAAACCGCAAATGGTATAGAACTGGAAGCGACTGCAAAACCTGTAAAACAAATATCAGTGACTGCAAATTATACGTGGATTGCACCAAAAGAAACTACCCAAAACAGGATAACAAATAAAGACACGGTAACGTATGATTACTCTTTGCGCAGGCCTAAGAATGCAGTAAATGCAACAATTGCATGGGAGCCATCGGAAAAACTATATTTTTCAGTAACAGGAAAGTATGTAAGCAGCCGCTATGATGTTGGTGGTTACAAGAAGGCAGATGTTTTATTGAAAGATTATTTTATCGTTTCAGCTCATGCTGAATTCAGAGCAACCAAACAGGTCAGGTTTTTTGCAGACGGACAAAATTTAACCGATAAAAAATTCTTCGATGTAAGAGGTTACAACTCCATCCCCGCTTTGTTTAATGGAGGCATCACTTTTAATTTATAATTTTCTAAAGACAAATTATAGTGTATGCCATTGCATGAACAGAAGAATTGCCCGCGTTGCAACAAGCTATTCGAATGCAAAGTAGGCGATATAGGTCGCTGCCAATGCAGTGGCATACTTCTTAGTACCGAAATGAAGTTATTCATTGAGATTAAGTATAATGATTGTATTTGCATAAATTGTTTACAAGCGCTAAAGAATAAATACATTTTTTTGAAGAGAAATATTTTCCTAAGTAAATGTTGGCGGTAAAAATAAGCTTTCAGATGACTTACAAATCCTTTTTTAGCTGGAGTGGCGGCAAAGACAGTTCACTTGCTTTATATCATATACTGAAAGATAAAAATTATTCAGTTGAAAATCTTTTGACTAATGTAAATAATCAGTACAGGCGTATTTCTATGCATGGTGTAAGAGAAGAGTTATTAGATCAGCAGGCAGCTTCTATTGGTATTCCCCTGCAAAAATTAGTTTTGCCCGATCAGCCCGCTATGAACGAATACGAAGAGCATCTGATGCAAACAATAGGTCAGTTACGGCAGAAAAAGTTTACACACTGTGTATTTGGTGATATTTTTTTAGAAGACCTGAGAATTTATCGTGAAACACAACTGGATAAAGTACAAATGACAGCAGTTTTCCCATTATGGAAAAGAGACACAACTGAACTGATGCATGAATTTATTGACCTTGGCTTTAAAACAGTCGTTGTATGCGTAAAAGCAGAACTGCTTGATGAAAGTTTTGCAGGGCGTATAATTGATAAAATTTTTTTAAAAGATTTGCCCTATAATGTTGATCCTTGCGGAGAGAATGGTGAATTTCACACTTTTGTTTTTGACGGGCCTATCTTTAAGAAGCCTATATTATATAAAACAGGTGAAAAAGTATTTCGTGAATATACTGCACCTAGAAATGATAAAGATAAAGGTTTCAAAAATCAGCCAGTCAATTCTTCTACGGGATTTTGGTTTTATGATCTGTTGCCGGGGTAAAACAAGCTATAAAAACAACTTTGTTTTGAGTTAGTTTTGTCTCTTTCAAAAAACACAATCTTTACTTATGCATTACCTTTAGTTAAGCTTAATGGATGATGGTTTATACTTTTTAGAATGGATTTAAAGAATTAAAAAAGATGAATAGCGATAATGAAGCAGCTATTATCGGATATATTAAATGGTTCGTACCGCTCACTCGCCCGAGCTATTTCTGTAGTAGAAAACAGGGTGGATGGTTACAAAGAACTGCTGCTAAACCTGCCTTCTTCCTTATCCTCTGTTATTATCGGTATTACCGGCCCTCCTGGTGCAGGCAAAAGCACACTGGTTGACGCTTTGATAAATGAGATGATCGTGCAAAATAAAACGGTTGGAGTAGTATGTATAGACCCGTCTTCGCCATTCAATCTCGGCGCTTTGCTTGGTGACCGGATACGTATGAGCAAATGGTACACTCACCCTAATGTGTTTATCAGGTCGCTTGCCAGCAGGGGTTCTATGGGTGGCCTGCATCCTCATATCATCGAGATAACGGATGTGATGAAAGCGTTTAATTTTGACTATATAATTATAGAAACTGTGGGTGTAGGACAGAGCGAAGTAGAGATTGCAGGCCTTGCAGATACCACTGTAATTGTGCTGGTACCGGAAGCCGGTGATGAAGTACAAACCATGAAATCGGGACTGATGGAAACAGGAGATATTTTTGTAGTCAATAAAGCAGACCGGCCCGATGCTGATCTGTTTGAAAAACATTTAAAGAACATTTTTAAATCATCACACAGTCATTATAATGTGCCGGTAATAAAAACGATCGCATCGCAACATAAGGGAATAGATGTTTTGTTTGATACAATTAAACAGCATCAGCAAAACAGCCAAAACGTTGATAAGCATGTATGGCTGCTGACAGAAAAAGCGTACCATTTAATCGTATCTGCAAAAATGGATGGAATACGAAAAGTAGATATTTTCAAGTCTGTAAAAAGCCGGATGGAAGATAGCAAAAGCTTTAACCTGTATAAGTTTGTGGAGGAACAGATGAGGGATGACAGATGACAGATGTAGTATGTCTGATTTCGAATTTATCATGTATGTTGGCAAAATTTAAAAATCTGTATGAGCAGAGTTACACAACAGATAATTTATTGTCTTCTCTTTTTTTCAAACACAATTTTTGGACAATCTGACGACTCTGTAAAAGTTAATAGATGGTTGAATACTATTACTATGAATGCAATTACAGAACCGAAAGCAACAGAAACTTTCCATAATGCGACAACTGGTTATGCACTTTACTTTTTACAAGCTGACTCTTTAAAAGTTCCTTACTTAGTGTATGTTCCTAAAACTTATAATCCCATTAAATCTTATCCGTTAGTTATTTATTTACATGGAGGCGTAGTAAGTATTGACAGTTTTCAATATAAAAAACCTTCATTCGCTCAAGAGCCGATATTTGATGTTGCTGATAAATACAACACAATCATATTATATCCTTATGGGAAAAAAAATTTTGGCTGGGTAAAACAAGAAAAGGCATTTAATAATATCATTACTATAATCGGTGAGGTTGAGAAAAAATACAACATCGATAAGCACCAGATTTTTCTTGGAGGGATGTCGAACGGTGCTTCCGCAGCATTTTGGTTTATCACCAATAAGCCTGAGCTATTTAAAGCTTTTTACGCTTTTAGCCCAATGCCTAAAATTTATACAGGCGATGTTAATTATCGTAACATCACAACTGACAAGCCTTTGTACTCAATCAATGCAAAAGACGATAAAGTTTACCCGTATTCAAAAGTAGTTGCAATTTACAATGAGCACAAAGGTGAAGCAAAGGGCTGGCATTTTGACTCTCTCGTTACGGGTAATCACGGTTTCATTTATGAAGACTCTGGTTCAGTAATTATTGACAGGCTTTTCGCTAAATTGTTCAGTAATGAGTTTTTGAAACAACAGTTGTTGAGGGACTCTTTGGTTCAAGAATTATATGCAATTGATGAGTTAGACCAGCGATACAGAAATCAAATGGAGGAAGTGCGGTTGAAGTATGGCGGCGGAACTAAAGAAATGAAAACTCTGTTTAAACTAATGAATGAAGCGGATTCTGTTAATCTTATAAAAGTAAAAGCTATTATAGACAAGTATGGCTGGTTAGGCGCTGATATAATTGGCAGTCAGGGTAACACTACTTTATTTATGGTTATTCAACACTCGGACTTAAAGACACAAGAAAAATATTTACCCATTATGAGGCAGGCGGTTAATAATGGTAAAGCAAAAGCAAGCAATTTAGCTTTACTTGAAGACCGGGTCGCAATGTTTGAAGGTAAAAAGCAGATTTATGGAAGCCAGCTTAGATGGGATATTAAAAATAACACTTACCTTATTGCACCAATTGAAGACCCCGATAATGTAGATAAAAGAAGAGTGGCTGTTGGTTTAGGAACCCTTGCAGAATATTTGTCAAATTTTGGGTTAAAATGGAATTTGGAGCAATACAAAAAAGACCTTCCGGAAATAGAAGCAGTATTTAAAGGGATGAAATAAAACTTCTGCCATAAGAGTATATAGGACGTTACACAAACTACCCAAAACCGCTTGAAAAAAATACCTGCAAACATTATCATAAGCCGCACCGACAGTATTGGAGATGTTGTATTGACATTGCCGGTAGCAACGGTTTTGAAAGAAAAATTTCCCGAGATAAAGATTGCGTTTTTGGGTAAAGCTTATACAAGACCTGTCATTGAAGCCTGCACAAGTGTTGATGTTTTTATAGATGCAGATGAGTTTATTTCATCCCTTTAAATA
>CAXUMK010000080.1:17338-20279 GCA_964251885.1 uncultured Segetibacter sp.
TGAGTTTATGACCGAAGAGATACAAATTCTGGGTGAAAAGCCTGAAGCAATCATCCACGTGCTGCCGGTACGCAACATTGCACAAAGAGCTAAGAATGTAAAAATACCTCTTCGGATAGGAACCACTAACCGCATGTATCACTGGCTTACCTGCAATACCCTTGTAAAGCTGAGCCGTAAAAATTCTATGCTGCACGAGGCGCAGCTTAACATGAAGCTTCTGCAGCCATTCGGCATTACACAAAACTTTTCTTTACAGCAGCTTGGCAATTCTTTTGGCCTTGAAAATATCCAGCCTTTACCTCCTAAGTTTTCTGCCTTAATCGATAAGAATAAATACAATCTTATCCTTCATCCCAAATCGCAGGGCAGCGCCAGGGAATGGGGTTTGGAAAACTTTATGCTGCTTATCAAATCTCTTGACAAAAGCCGTTATCGTATTTTTATCTCCGGCACAAAACAAGAAAGACAATACCTGCAGCCGTTATTTGATAAAGCAGGAGATGTTGTTATGGATATTACCGGGCTGTTCAACCTGAACCAGTTTATTTCTTTTATTAACCAGTGCGACGGTATAGTTGCAAACAGTACCGGCCCTTTGCATATTGCCGCCGCATTGGGCAAAGACGCTTTAGGTATATATGCGCCAATGCGCCCCATCCATCCCGGACGATGGGCGCCTCTCGGGCCTAAAGCAAAAGCATTTGTTTTAGATAAAATTTGCAACGACTGCAGAAATAATAAGACGCCCTGTACATGCATCATGAGCATTACTCCTTTTGAAATAAAAAATACCCTCGATAAGTTAATTTGAAAAAGAAATACCTATTTGATTATTACAAACATTTTTAGACAAAAAAGATACTGGCGTATTAAAGACCGCTTTTTTACTGCCAGCAGTAGTTTGTAATGCCTGAAAAAAATAAACATTCGCCTACAGTTATTTTGCAATGAAAAGCTTTCGTAGCTTTTTACCAGCCCATATAAAACCTTTTTTTCTTTCTCAAACTTGTCGGGGCATAAGTTGTAAAAGGTTTTTATACGGGTTCTGATCTTTTCATTTTCTCTCCTTTTTTCTTCTGATTGATTTCTTTTCCTTTCTTTTTCCAAAGCCCTCTTTTCTTCTTTTTTTGCAGCATCCGTCTTTATATTTTTCATTCCGCCGATGATGCCAAATAAGTTAGATGAATGCTGCCTGTAATTAACCAGCACCTCGGGCAAAAAGGTAAAGCCTCCGTGAAGGGTGGCATTATACGCCAGCCACCAGTCGTGGGGAATGATATTTAAAAAAGGAGTTACCTGCTCAAAAAATGATCTTCTAAAAAAAAGCGCATGTCCATATATGCGGGCATACACTGCGTACTGAAGGCAGCTATTATATGTTTTGCATACTGTTTTATCCGAAATTTTTTTACCGGTAGGTTGTAATTTTTCATCGCATACCATTGAGTCCGAGTAGATCATCGGGTAGTTGCCAATAGCCTCTGCCAGTTTTTTTATCTTGCTCAAATGCCATGTATCATCCTGGTCGCAAAAAGCTATAAAATCTCCTTTGGCCAGGTGACAGCCCTTTTCAAAATTTTTTATAAACCCAAGATTAACCTCATTTTCATACACTTTCATATTTGAATTCGCTGCCGCATAATGTTTAAGAATACTAACTGTATTATCAGAACTGCGATCATCAACCGCGATGATTTCAATATTAGGATACGTTTGCTGCAGAAGAGAATCGACCTGTTCTGCCAGAAACTGTTCTCCATTATATGTTGCCAGTACTATCGATACCAATGGCCATTCATTTAAAACATTGCTATCCATAGAACAAAAAAGGTTTTCTTATTTTAATTTGAAACAACTTCCATCAACTTCACAAACTTGCTAAATACTTCTTCTGCTTTAATTGTACCAATATCAGCAGTAACTGCAGTATAATGTTCAGATAAATGACCCCTTTTCCTGTTTAGTTTCTGGGTAAAAGCTTTAGGGTAAATTGTAACCATATTTTTTATCCCCGCTTTTTCATATTCGGTAAAGCGGTAGTACTTATTTCCATTGGCAATTATTATTGCCGGTGTATTACACGAAGCGGCAAGATGTACCGACATCGTATCGTTTGTTACAACTGCAGTTGCATTGCAAACATAGGTAATCATGTCTTTCAAAGAAGTAGTTCCGGCAATGCTTGTCGCATTCGTTTCGGCGCAAATGATTTCTGCAGCCGCTATATCGGCTTCACCTCCGGCAACGATTACTGCGGAGGCGTATTTCTGTTTGTATAGTTTTATAAATTGTATCCATTGCTTTTCAGTCCATCTTTTACTTTTTATGGATGCTCCTATAAAACAAAGAATATAAGGTTCGACAACTATCTTTTCACGAACGGCATTTATTTGGGGACGTTCTATAGTTTGATTGGTATGACAAGCCCAGTTAGCAAACTGCTGGTTAAAATGAAACTCGTGGACAATACAGTTGTTAATATGAAATAATTCACTGTACAAACCGTCTGACATTTTGTTCCATTCTTGGTGGATGAAAGTATTCTCTGAAGCAATTTTTGTGGAAGCTCCTGTTGCCAGCATACAGATGTCATCCAGTAATAAAGGTCTTGTACGTGAGGGGCAAACGACTGCTTCAAATCCTTCTTCTCTCAGTTTAGTCCACACTTCCATTCTGTAAGATGTACTTTCATGAAACCTTTTTTTGTTCAGCCATATTACGCTGTCAGCAACTGCCTTGTCTAATTCATCAAAAAGACCTTTCCATGCATCGTTTCCCACCAGGGTGATCTCATAATCTTTCCACCGCCCCTGTTTATAAAACGGAAACGTATTTCTGCATAAAAGATAATCGCCTATATCGTCTAAACGAATGATTAATAGTTTCTTTCCCTTACCAGAATAAGGAGGTAAACTTTTTTGAGCTTCCTTCCACTTAT
>CAXUMK010000081.1:0-2819 GCA_964251885.1 uncultured Segetibacter sp.
GTATAGAGAGGAGGGAAAGACTGAAAAAAGTAAAGAAGCAAAAAATGCATCTGATAACTCTGCCTTCAGTTCGTTTGGCAAATACCGGAAGATCTATACACATCGTTTCTTCGTTCAATGCGGGCATAAGATAATTTTTAGAATTATACAAATGTGTTTAATTACTCACCACACTTAGACTAAAAAAGTCTACGATACGTGTAAAGCAAAAAAACTTTTTTACTAAAAAACAGCCGGGTAAATATTTTTGAAGTCTGCTATTCATTCCCCAATCATACAATTGTTTTCGTAATGTCGCTATTGGATTCTTTAAGGACTGACATTTTGTAATTCGTTTTTCTAAAATTGGATGCTAATGTGAATAGTGGAAAAAATGACGTAGAAGCTAAAACAGCGTACTGAAAAGCACTATAAACGTAATTTATAATGCAAGTTATATCGTAAAAGTCTTAAACAATTTGAATACAAATAAAAAGCCTGCAATAATTAATGTTGCAGGCCTTTTATCTATTTTGATAGCTTTTTATTTGCTTACCATAATATTTTTGGTATCTAAAAGCTTTCCATCACTGTATATCTGCAATGAATAATTACCTGTGAGAATAGCATTGTTCTTTAAGTCAAAATAGTAATTGGAAGCTTGCGACTCTGTCAACTCCCTTTTCTCCACTACCTGGTTTAATGCATTTCTTAACTGTAGCAAAACTTTCTTTGAACCAGGGTTTATAAAAGGAACCTGTAAATAAAAACCAGCGGTAGCCGGATTAGGATACATTACAATGCCGCCTTTTAAGTTTAGCTTTAAAGAACGTATATCACTATAGGAGATTTGTCCGTTTATATCTTTTTGTTTGATGCGGTAGAAGACAATAGTTGAATTATAATTGGTAAGTTGTACATCTGAAAATTTGAAAGAGCCGGTTTGTAATGCAGAGGCATTTTTGATGGAAGATACCGGAGTAAAATCAACTCCATTTACACTTTTCTCAATTTCAAATTCACTGATGTTACCACTATTGGTGACAGACCATTGCAGCAAGGCATTATTGCTTTGTCTTACTACAGAAAAATCAAGCCATTTTATTGGAAGCAAAATTCCTGAAATAGTAGCTGTAGAGGTACCTGTTCCTCCAACACCATCTGCGTCATACGAAAAAACATTATTAACGGTAACTCCGGCACGGCTGTAGTACAGATTTGAACCATCAGATTTAAATAAGGAACTGTTACAATAAAAGTATGAATTGCCAGGAGCATCTGCAGGTAATTGACCTCCACCCGGCAATGATACTAACGCAACATTTTTGGCAGTTACGGGTCCCCCGTTAAATACTACTTCCATAACCTCATATTCTGTATTAGCAACGAGACTTGGTGAGGGGGTGCCACCGGTAGTTAGCCTGTAATTATAAAAGCCTCCCTCTGTAGCTCCTGTTACGTCCCATGTTACACCTACTGTTGTAGACAGGACTGTCATAGTAGGTTGTGGTGATACTGCAGTATCTACGCCGATATTGAATTGTAATGTAGATAGATTTGAAGCACTTTGAGTACTTGCGGCCTTTAAATATATTTTTATACTGTTAGGTTGAATGCCCGGTCCTAAGCTTGCCTGTATCAAATCTTGAGAAAACCCAGCATTAGAGATAAGCAGGAGAATTGTGAGCAGAAAGTAATTTTGTTTCATGAGTTATGCTTGAATATTTAATATGAATAACTAACTACAAATTAGTTTGGTAAAGTTTGTATTCTTTGACTAGCCGATTTACTTCCCAAAACGGTAATATATAAATAGTCCTTATCATTCGAGGCACCGTTAAATCTTACATTCCGGTTCATATTTACATCAGCGGGGCTGTAGATGTTGTTAATAACGCTTGCGGAATTACTTCCGAGTACGTTTATGTAAATATAATCCTTATCGTTTTGGCCACCAGCCCACTTTGTATTTCCATTCATATTTGCATTACCGCCCCACAATAGTTTTACATTGGTTAAGGTTGGATGGGTTGCAGTAGTGTAAGAATTTGCATTTCCGTAAGATGGGGTAGTAGTAAGTCGTAGGTCAGCAACATTTGTCGCATAAGCAACAGAAGATGTTTCGCTAAAGCTTTTAACCGATGCTGCAGGATCGAGACTAAGTCCCAAATGATTGCGATGGCGTACAGCTAAAATATAATTTCCACCAGCAACATTATTGAAGGTAACAGGACTAACGCCATCTACATCTACTATGTCACCGTCTCTTTCAATAAGAGCGCTTCTTGTTTGCAGTACTGTATTTCCCGGAGATACGGTTGTATTCCTGAGTTCAAGAAAAACCCAGTCTACAATGTTATTATTAACTGATGCCTGGTCACTGAAAACAGAACCGGAAGCACTTTCAGCAATACTGTTATTTACATGAGTGAAAAAAGAGTTATAAGGCGCGCTGCGGTATGGATCACTTGTCGGAATTATATTAGAACCCGATCTGAGTGCATCACTCATTAATCCTGTAGAGGCATTATAAGGCGCCTGCAAAAAAGCCCTTGCACCGACTGCAATAAATTTGTTCATGCCATATAAAATACCTGAAGAACCTGAAACAGGTGTAGAAATCTGGTGCAATCCTGCATTATGTGTTTCGCCCGAAGAACTCCAGTCTGTTCCGTTGTAAAAGTACCCGACAAGATTTGCTTCTGTACCCACCACGTCAGCAGTACTATATTGCCCGGTAACAGATACGGTTCCACCTGTAATTCCACTATCGCGTACAGGCCAGTATGCATTCAAATGACTGGCAATCATGGGCGGGCTGCTTACACTGCTTCCGTTTA
>CAXUMK010000081.1:2829-3679 GCA_964251885.1 uncultured Segetibacter sp.
CTGATAAATGCATTTGAATAAGTACTTCCTGCAGTGGTGATATATATCAGATGATAATTGTTTGTTTCTCCTACCGGCAGTAGAAAATTGCTAACATCGGCAGTTATCATCTTTTTAAAATTGCCGGTACCATCGGTTGAGACAAAACTGTTAGCTCCCATTCCTGTGGTTGTTGCTGCGGGAGACAAAATAAGGTCTGAATTAGCGAGGCTCAATTTGCCGCTTACGAAAGAAAGATTAGAATCTATTACCGTCGTTCCTGTCCCAAGCACTACGTTTGCCGCATTGTTAATTTGCAATTTTGAAATGGTATCTCCATTCATAGAAAGGGTTTGTAAAGCGGTTCCATTCATTATCAGTGTGCCGCCGCCTCTTATAGAAGCATTACTTACCACATCACCTGTTACTACTATTGTTCCGCCAGTCTGTATTGTTACAACAGCCCCTGACTCAATATTTAATTGTGCATTTGCTGTTGCTGCGGTTGTCAATAAAGCAAAAAAGAATAAAACTCTTCTCATAAACAAAACTTTAATTACTGCCAAAGTATATTTATTATTGTTAATTACAAAATTTAAAAACTTTTTCTTCAAATATTATTAACGCTTATTTCACTCCTTTTATGACGCGACCGCAAAAGAAAAAGTTTGTTGGGGCATAATTAAAAGCGGGGGAGGGGTGCTGTTAACTGTTATTATTTTACTTGTTCTTGGGGTCTAAAGCTATTGCACCTTTTCTTTTCTTTAACCGCAATCATTTTTTACCTGCGTTTTTGGGGTCAAATATTGCAACAGCTACCCTTGAGTCGGCGCAGCCGTAATACAAAAACCATTTGTTTTTAAAGTACACC
>CAXUMK010000081.1:3689-17773 GCA_964251885.1 uncultured Segetibacter sp.
GTACACCAATCCTTCCGTAAAGACAGTACCGGCAGGATATTGTCCACTTTTTTCAAATAATTCCTGTGGCACAAAAAAAGGTTTGTTTAAACGTCCAATTGGTTTGGTCGGGTCATTCTTATCAAAGAGTACCTGTCCCGCCGAATATGTATTGGCAGTATAATGTTCATCGCCATCTTTGCCTGTTTTATTCTTGCCATTGTATATAAGCAAAATTCCCTTATCAGTCATTACTGCAGGCGGTCCACACTCTGTAAGGTCACTGTCGAAATATCCGGTTCTTGGCGCTATCAATTGTTTCAATTCCCCCTTTTCATTAAGCATTGGCTCCCAGTTAATAAGATCATTTGACGTTGCAGGATTTACAAAGTGCTCGCCCCAGTACATCCAGTATTTTCCATTGATTTTTGCAAGCACCTGTTTGCCTTTTACAAGCTTTGTAATAAGAGAGGCAGACTTGCTGTCAATATTAAAAAACCTGCCATTGTATGCTTTTCTAAAAGCAGGACCATGCTTTGTCCAGGTAATTAAATCTTTTGAAGTAGCTACGCCAAGCCTCGGTATTTTTTTATTCCATTGGGTATATAGCATCACATAAGTATCGTCTTCAGTAACTGCGACACGCGGATCTTCACAACCTCCCGGCCAGTCAAACTCTTTCTGGCTGTCGTTTCCAGGAAACAGTACCGGAGTAGTACGACGTTTCATCGTTATACCATCTGCACTTTCAGCCAAACCAATGCGTGAAGTTCTTTCGCCGATTCCTTTTCCCGATTTGTCTTCAGCACGGTAAAGCACATATATTTTATTGTCTTTTATTGTTGCTGCCGGATTGAAAACATCGTTGGCTTCCCATGCAATTTCTTTATTGCTCATTGGGTCAAGGAACTTGCTTGCGGGTTGCGGCGACAAAACCGGGTTTACATTCTGCGGACGGATAAAAGGGCCAAAAGCCCACGAGGGCAGAGCTGTTTCGTTCTGGGCAACTAAGGTTGTTGCCGACAGCAGCAAGGTAAGTAACCATATACTATTCAAACTCTTTCGACCTGTGTTTTTAGTAGGCATTGCTTATACTATTTTAAGATTGTATTTTCTATGGTTTTACTCAAGAAAACTTTTTGGTTACCGGCATTTGTTTTTCAAGGTAGCATTGTTGCGTCGCACACTTGTACTTTTTTTCTTTTATTCGTCAAAAGCAAAACAAGCATCCATATCCTGATTTCCGTGTTCTCTCTCTTTAAAATTACACCAAAGATAAGATGTGCCACACCTTTAAGTTGTGGCACATCTTATCTTAAGTTGCGGTACATCTGCAGTACTCAAAATTAAAAAGTAAATGCCCATATTTATTACTCCTTTTGATAAACCCGCACATAATCCACTTCAAACCTGTTGGGAAATTTTGTATTGGCCGGGTCGCCGCCGTTATCTCCACCGATAGCAAGATTAAGCAACATGTAGTGCGGTTGCGCAAAGGGATTTATTCCTGAACCATCTTTGTTTACCAGCTTGCTTAACTCAACCTGATTCATCAGCAAGTCATCCACATATAGCGAAATGGAGTTTTCATTCCAGTCCATGCGCCATATATGAAACTTTGTCGCCCAGTTTTTACCACCTAAAGAATCCACCGGTTTTGTTTTGCTGTACCATTCAGCCTTTTTATTATTACCCATACAGGCAATATTGGCTAACAACTTATTTCTGTAATATTCCATTATGTCAATCTCTCCATTTGCCGGCCAGTTGCCTGCAACTCCCAGTGTCCACCAGGCAGGCCATAAACCATTGCTGACATCTATCCTGCCTCTCATCACAAAACGTCCATACTTCCAGCTATGCTTGCCTGACGTATTCATGCTCGAAGACGTGTAGATTATTTTTTCCCTGTTCTTTTTCCAATCACTGCTGTGCGGCTGATAGTCCGGATTTGCTTTTAATTCCCTGCGTCCTTCTATTATCAATACACCTTTTCTGCACCATGTATTTTCCTGTTGATACCATTGCAGTTCGTGGTTGCGTGCAAAGCCTTTTTCGAACCGCCAGTTTTCTTCGTCGGGTGGCCCGTCTTTATTAAATTCATCAGCCCATACTAATTTATAACCATCGGCAGTCAGCGAATTGCCTGAACGGGAATCATAGGTTATTTTATTTGCCTCCCTGCAAGCAGATAAAGCGACTGAAAATGAAAAAAGTAAGAACCCCAAACCCTTAAAGGTGCTTTTAAAGCAAAACAAAATGAGCATGATAATTTTTTGATTCAGTTTAAGTGGAACCCCAACCCCTAAAGAGGCTTTTAAAGCCATTCAAAATGAGCATGATAATTTTTTGATTCAGTTTAAGTGAGCAAAATCCCAAACCCCTTAAAGTAGCTTTTGAAGTCATACAAAATGAGCATGCTGATTTCTTGATTCAGTTGAAGTGAGTGACACAACCGGAGCTAAATAGAAATCCTTCTGCTGGCTACCAAAAAAATCTTTTCAATAGTAAACAAGTTTAATAGCAATGTAACAGTTGGCCTCAAAAATTACAAATCATTTTAAAGCTGTTGCTGTTCATTTGCCTTTTATCTTTCCTCAACAATCTTCACTCCCCAGGGTTCAAGCTGTAAGGCGTCATTCATTTTAATGGCTTTTTTATCGAGCAATTCTGTTCCATCTTTAAATGGATATGCTGCTGTTTTTGCATCATCAGAATAGTTAAAAATATAGTGAAGCGTTTTGCCTTGCCCGTTTACTCCCGACCTTACAATAATGGGGAACGACAGCTTTTGAGCAGGTGTAGTAATGCCTGCCTGCGCAACTGCTTTCTGCACTACAGCCGACATCAGTTCATCAGTCAATACAGTTCCAATATAAGTGAGCGTTCCTTTGCCATATTGGTTTACAGTAATTGCAGGATACCTGCCCCAATGCTTATCATCATAATAGGCAAGAGCCGTCGCCGTTTCAGGAATAATAAATTCGGCCCAGTCTTTTACTATGTTTTTTTCGGCGCCCACTTTAAACGGATCATCTTTTAATGCCGTTGCATCTATGTTGGCAAACTCCTGGTAATAAAAGCCACATGCTTTTCTTAATGGTCCGGGCGCCAATTGTGCTCTTACAGCAGAGTTCTCATTAGCAAATCCGCTTTTCATAGCCATCACCAATGTCCTCCATTTTTCACATAATCACTTATTTTTTGCAAAAGCGAATCAGATGCTATGTAAAGCGGCGGTATAACGAGCAGGTCGTATTTTGTAAAATCATCCTTATCCAGAATAATATCCGATTCTATGTTTTGCCTGTACAGTGCTTCATGCATCGGCTTTAGCCACTGGCTTATGTAAGCGCCGTTGCTGTTACTGTATTTCATAAAGTCAATTGCATAATATGAATCCTGGCTAAAGAGAATCGCTGCCCTGTTGGTCTTTTTTAAATTGACGAGATGAGTGCCGATATCTTTCAATTCTTTGGCTGTTTTGCTCACTTCTTTGTATGCCCTGTTTGGTTCCAGGTCATGGCTTAAAACCCCTTTCCAATAAGTTTCCTGGCCGTTGTGTATTGAGTGCCAGTGCCAGTATTCGACCATGTTGGCGCCTGATGCAAGGTGAGCAAAAACATTCATCCTCAACTGCCCGTCGTAAGGAGGTTTTTGATACTGCGATGACCAGCTTGTAGTCTGCGCATTTGTCTCGGTAATCAGGTAATTGCTCTTTTTAATGCCGCGGAAATAATCTCCGGCAAAAGCAATCTCAACACCTGTCAACTGGTCTTCCTGGGGATGGTACACATTTACAGCCATCACATCCATATACTTAGCTGTAGTCGGATGATCTATATCCTGAATGGCAGGCATAAAACATTGCGTTACAAATTGCTCCGGACGTTTGTATTCGCGGACTATCTGCGATTGCCAGCTAAGAAAATCAGCCACGATCTTTCTTTTGTAGCGCTCCCATTCTAATTTATAAGAAGGATTAGTAGCGCCGTCACGTGCCGGAAATTCTTCCCACGAATTGATGGTCATGCCCCAGTAATTCAATCCCCACACTTTATTCAATGTATCTAAAGATTTGAACTTGTCTTTTACATAGTTCACAAAACCAACAAAAGCATCATAGTTATTTACATCACGCGACGTCGTTTCATTGTCAACCTGGAAACCGATAATTGCCGGATGCTTTGCATACCGCTGCATCATTTTACGAATGATGCGTTCGCTGTAAAATAAAAAGGTCGGGTTGGTGATATCCATATTTTGACGAATGCCATAATATGCCTGCGTACCCCCTGCATATTTAATCAGCACTTCAGGATGACTGTGAGCAAGCCATGCAGGCATAGAGTAAGTAGGCGTGCCAAGAATAACCTTTATACCGGCCTGCTGCATCTTGTCTAAAATTCTGTCCATCCATGCAAATTCAAATTTTCCATCCTGTGGCTCAAACAGTCCCCACGACGACTCTCCTATACGAACGACAGTAATATTTGCATCCTTCATCATCTGGATGTCTTTGTCTAACCTCTCCGATGGCATGTATTCGTGATAATAAGCAACGCCGTACAAAACATTATCAAACTTAGGCGCCTGTGCCGAAGTTTGAAATGAATAAAAAATACTTGTAAGAAGAAATATTTTGATGAATGTGTCTTTCATAATCGTTGTTTACTAGTAAGATTAAACGGTGTATAAATTTTAAAAAAGTTTTGAGACAATGGACGGCTATTGTTGAGCCTGAATCAACCTGTTATACTTCGCGCTGCATAAAAAGATGCAATGCTTTTTTTGAGCCAAACTGCATTACTACTATGATTCATCGTTGCGTCGCACTCTTGTACGCTTTGTTCATTTTTCAGCAATGCACAATGACCCTGCGTGAAGTATGTTTATGCTTCCCGCCTTATAAGTTTTCCGCTAACTGGGATAAGTTCCCGAAAAAGCGGGACAAGAGATGCATTACCGAATATAGAGTTTGTGAACAACATATAACCTTATTACCTTAGTAACAAACAGACCTCCGCAAAAATAACTAACCTTATTACCTTATATCTCATGATTATTTTCAGGGATGAAAGGACTGCGATTTTGAGTGATCAAAACAAAATGAGTATACAAATTGTGGTATTCTGTTCATGATTTAATAATAAGGTAATAAGGTTTTTTCTTTCTCGTTTCTATCCGTTACTAAGGTAATAAGGTTTTTTATGCCGGTATTTGTAACGCATTGTTTATGCAGTTAAAATTAGGAGGATAGACAATTGAAGTTAGAAAACGGAGACGTAATATCCGTACATTTTAATTAGCCTTCTCCGCAATGCTCTTAGCTGCAATCCAGCCGCTTGTCCAGGCGTGCTGAAAGTTAAAGCCTCCTGTTACGCCATCCACGTTTAGTATTTCTCCTGCAAAAAACAGGTTGGGGGCAATTTTGCTTTGCATGGTGTTTGCATCTGTTTCACTTAGTTTTATTCCACCACAGGTAACAAACTCTTCTTTAAAGGTTGTTTTTCCTTTCACTTCAAACTCTTGTGCACAAAGGTTTTTAATCAGTTTGTTTTGTTCTTTTCCCGGTAAATCTGCCCAGCGGATATCTTCCTTTATTCCGCTTTCATTTAATAAATAAACCCAAAGCCTGTTTGGCAAACCAAACGGATTTCTGTTAACCATTTTTTGAGAAGAATGCTCAATTCGTATCATCTGCCATTTCTCACGCAAACTTTGCTCGTTATTTTCAGGTATCCAGTTTACTAAAATATTGAAATGATAATTCTTATCAGCTAGTTCTCTTGCTCCCCAGGCAGATAATTTCAAAATTGCCGGTCCGCTCATTCCCCAATGTGTTATCAAAAGTGGTCCTTCATCAGACAGCTTACTTCCCACAATCTTTACAGTTGCTTTTTCTACAGTAACACCCATAAGTTGAATGATAGAATTACCAGGCATATTGAAAGTAAACAATGAAGGAACAGGCTCTTCAATAGTATGGCCCAACGCTTTTAGCCAATCAAACATCGAACTTTTAGGATAACCGCCGCAGGCGACACAAACATAATTTGAAGTGATACTGGTATTATCCGCAAAGGTTATTGTCCATTCACTATTAACCATTGCCAACGCCTTCACATCCCTGTTCATCAATATTTCCACTCCATATTTATTCGCTTCGAGAAGCAGGCAGTCGATGATGGTTTGTGAACTGTCTGTAATGGAAAACATTCTGCCATCCGCTTCTGTTTTCAGTTTCACTCCTCTTTGTTCAAACCATTCAATACAATGATTGGTATTAAATTGATGAAAGCTTTTTTTAAGAAAGTTTGCGCCGCGGGGATATTTCTTTACAAGCGCGGAAATTTCAAAACAAGCATGTGTGACGTTGCATCTGCCGCCGCCGCTTACTCTTACTTTTGATAAAAGCTTAGAAGTTTTTTCAACGATAGTAACTTTTAGGGAAGGATTCATTCTTGCTGCATTTACTGCACAGAAAAAACCTGCCGCTCCGCCACCAATTACGATTAACTTGTTCATTGATTATTTCATCATCATTTAGGTAAGATTTACCAGTTGAACCCCGGCCAATGAAAGAAGAATATATTCCACCAGCCATCGTATTGCATATACAATCTAAAAGGGCCGCCAAAAGATTCAACTTCTCCGTTTTCTAATACCGCTTTGTATGCAACGTTTCCTTCAGCAAACCCCAGTCCTGTGCCTTCTTCGTGCAATTCAAAAGAAATATTGTCAATGGAAAAAGATGGATTCTCAAAGTGATCGTACGCATCAAACATCCATTGCATTTTTTGAAGCAGATCATTTCTTGAAAGCGTACTTCCATTATCCATTATCATTTCTGAAGCTAATTCAAAGCTGTTTTCATCAAAGGACCTTTCTATCCAGTGCATGAAAAATTTTTGTGCATTTTCTTTTATATCTAATGAATGATTAGGATGAAACTCTTCATAAATATAATGCATGGTCATGCCGGGAATATTGACAAAGCTTGCTTGCTTATAAAACAGTTCTTCTGTAACAAACTGGTATTTCACCCTTTTATCATACTGCGCTGAGTAATCAACTACAATTCCTTTTTGTTCCATTAATTCTTCCAGAAGGCTCAATGCCTTTTCTATTTCTTCATCGTCAAGATCGGCCTCTTTTGACACGACTGGATTACCTAAAATTTCAGCAATGCTTTTATCAGAAGCATTGGCGAACTGATGCTCAAATTCAAGCACATTTTTAAGAAAGGCGTTTTCTATGTCTGGAGACAAGTCTTCATCGGCTGTAAAATCACCGCCTAATTCAGCTTGTAATTTCAGCTTTAAAATGTCATTTTCAATTTTCAATTGCTCCTCGGGGTCTTCGCTAAATTTTTCTTCTTCTTCATCTTTCATAAACAGAAAATTTTAAACTAAATTAAAAAACCTTCTCAAGAAGGTTTATACTTTGCGCCTTAAAATTTCCCGCTAACGGGACAAGTAGTGCATTGCTAAATACTGTAGAAATTGTACAAGTGTGCGACGCAACGATGATTCATAGTAGCTATGCCGCAGGGGCTCAAAAAAAATCATAGCACATTCTTATGCCGGCGAGCAGTATACTGAATTTTTAATAATAATCTGAGCACAAATTGCTGTTGGCTTTTTCCGCCTCCTCGATCTCTTTAAACGATGACAGTATATCGGGTTTACTCTTTCTAACACAAACATTGTGTTCATAATGAGCTGATGGTTTGTGGTCTTTTGTACGGACAGTCCATCCGTCTTCGTCGTAAAATACTTCTTTCACGCCCAGATTTATCATAGGTTCGATAGCTAACACCATTCCTTCTTTCAACTTTGTGCCGTTTCCTCTTTTTCCAAAGTTTGGAACCTGCGGGTCTTCGTGAAGGCTGCGCCCCAAGCCATGACCTACCAGTTCTCTTACCACTCCATATCCATATAGTCTCTCGGTATAATCCTGTATAGCATAAGCAATGTCTCCAATCCGGTTTCCCTGGTGCGCCTTTTCTATTCCTTTATAAAGTGATTCTTTGGTGATCTTCATCAGTTTCAAAACAGCATCTCCGGGATGACCAATTGCGAAAGTGTATGCGCTATCGCCATGAAAACCATTTTTGAAGACGCCAAGGTCAACAGAAACGATATCACCTTCGCGTAAAACATCATTGGTGGGAAAACCATGCACAACAGCATCATTGACCGAAATGCAGGCAGTATATGGGAAACCGCGGTAATTCAAAAAATTGGGAACAGCTTTATTGTCGCGGATATACTCATCGGCAATATTATTTGCCTGCATTGTTGTAATGCCTGGCCTCAAAAACTTTGCGACCTCCGCTATTACTTTCCCGACAAGTAAGCAGCTTTCCCTCATTAAAGCGATCTCTGCTTCAGTTTTATAAAAAATCATATTTCTTGTTCTCGACATGTAAAAAATAAACCTGTTAGAAAATACATTCTAACAGGTCTGCTGTATTTTAATAATGCAAATATTCTAAACAGTTGCAGTGGTCATTTGCTGCCTTCCCTGTATTCTTCCACTATCCATTAAACCGTCGTATTGTCTCATCATCAGGTGAGTTTCAATTTGCTGAAGCGTATCTAAAATAACACCAACCATGATCAACAATGAAGTACCACCAAAGAATGTAGAGAAGCTTGAAGTAACGCCTAACCTTTGCGCAAAACCCGGAAGAATACCTACCAATGCAAGGAAAACAGCGCCAGGCAAAGTAATCTTATCCATGATCGCACCAATATAATCAGCAGTCGGCTGACCAGGCTTAACACCCGGAATAAAGCCGTTGTTACGCTTTAAATCTTCACCCATTTGTTTTGGGTTAAAGATTAATGCTGTATACAGAAAAGTAAACGCGATTACCATTACCGAATACACGACCATGTACCAGAAGTTACTGTGATCGCCAAACACTTTAGCGATACCCTTTCCACTTTCAGTAAAAGAAAACAAAGTTGGTAAAAACATAATAGCCTGCGCAAAGATGATGGGCATTACACCAGCCATATTCACTTTCATCGGCAGAAATTGGCGGGCACCGCCAAACTGCCGGTTACCGACAATTTGCTTTGCATAATTTACCGGTATTTTTCTAACTCCCTGAACAAGGATAATAATACCCATTATGATAGCGATTAAAATGGCAATCTCAATAAGGAATATTAATAAACCGCCTCCACCTCTTGCCTGCTTAGCGCCAAACTCCTGTATGAGCGCCTGCGGAAAACGGGCTAAAATACCTACCATGATAATGATAGATGTACCATTACCCAATCCTTTATCCTGTATTTTTTCGCCAAGCCACATTACGAATAAAGTACCTGCA
Organism: uncultured Segetibacter sp.; assembly: GCA_964251885.1. Taxonomy (GTDB): domain Bacteria; phylum Bacteroidota; class Bacteroidia; order Chitinophagales; family Chitinophagaceae; genus Segetibacter. The sequence continues at coordinate 13,015 of CAXUMK010000081.1, forward strand.
GTTAATGTAATAATGGTAGAAACAGCAAAAAATGGTTTGTAAGCAGGTATTATAGCTTCGGCATATCCCGGTCCATTAAGGTAAGCGACATAAGCGCTTGCCTGGAAGGCAGTAACTATTACAGTCAGATAACGTGTCCACTGGTTAATTTTTTTACGGCCGCTGTCTCCCTCTTTCTGCACCTTCTGCAGTTGAGGAACCAGGATGGTCATCAATTGCATAAAGATAGATGCAGAGATGTAAGGCATGATACCAAGAGCCAAAATAGACGCCTGTGAAAAGGCGCCACCGGCAAAAGTATCAAACAACCCCAGCAAACCGTTTTTAGAAGCATTTGCCTGTGCATTTGCCAAAAGGTTTGGATTTAAACCCGGTAGAACAATATGCGTTCCCAACCGGTAAGTAAATACCAGCGCAAGGGTCACAATGATCTTGGTACGCAGTTCATCGATCGACCAGATATTCTTTATTGTCTGTATGAATTTTTTCACTTGTAAATTGAATTGTAGGTGTTAATCTCTCAAAGCTAAAAAACGCATCAAAAGATGCGTTCTGCAAATATCGCTAAAATTACTTAACAATTTCAACGCTGCCACCGGCAGCTTCAACTGCAGCTTTGGCCTTCTCACTTATTGCGTTCACTTTAAAAGTAACCGCAGTCTTTATTTCACCGTTTCCTAATACTTTCACCAGATCAGTTTGGCTAATCAATCCGTTGATATATAGATTTTCAAGGTTTACTTCAGTGAAACCATATTTCTCCACCAAATGATCGATCTGTCCAAGGTTAAGCACTTTATATTCTACACGATGAGGATTTTTAAATCCACGTTTAGGTATACGCCGTTGAATAGGCATCTGACCACCCTCATGAGCCATTTTGCTTTTATAACCTGCACGGCTCTGTCCACCTTTGTTACCTTTTGTAGAAGTTCCGCCTTTACCCGAAGCTTCACCACGACCGATGCGTTTTTCTTTATGGGTTGCACCTTGTGCCGGTCTTAATGTATGTAGTTTCATCTGATTTAATTTTTACTTACGGGGTTTATTCCCCTCGCTTTTGATGAATAATGTTCTAATCTAATTATTGAAAAAAGGTCATTCGTTAACCAGCGGAAAGTATCTTATTAGGCTTCGTTGCGACGCTCCGTTCAACTTTCATTTCTCTGTTTGTACTTTTTCCAAAACAGATCAATTTACAAACTGACCCTTTTCAAATTCCTTACAGGAAAGTTTTATTTAAGCAACTGCAGAAGTTTCTGGCTCATCCGGAGTTTCTACACTCGAAGTATCTGCCACATCTGGATTTTCTGTAGTTGAAGAAATATCTGTAGCACTACCTTCAGCAACTGCAGGAGTTTCTACTTCTTCCACCTTGATCAAATGTCCTGCTCTTTTAACCATTCCTAAAATTTGAGGAGTAGCTTCTACTTCCACACTTGCATGCATCTTTTTAAGACCTAAAGCAACTAAAGTTCTTTTAGCTGTTTCATTCCTGTCAATCCCGCTCTTTATTTGAGTTATTCTAATTGATTTCATAATAGTAGTGAGATTTTAGTAGCAAGTAGTAAGACAAAATCATACTACTCTCACATTATATTTTATTTTAAAAGTAATTGCCGTAGTCTTAAATCTTACTACTAACATCTTGCGACAATTAAGCACTAAATACTTTCTTCAAATTGATGTTTCTTGTTCTTGCTATCTGTATTGGTTCTCTTAACAGAGCCAATGCTTTAAAGGTTGCTTTCACCACATTATGCGGATTAGCAGAACCAAGACTTTTAGCAAGAACATCAGTCAAACCCGCACTTTCAAGTACTGCACGCATACTACCGCCTGCAAGTACCCCAGTACCAGGAGCAGCGGGTTTAATTAATATTTTTGCAGCACCTTCTTTAGCAAGCTGATCGTGGGGGATAGTTCCATGCATTATAGGAACTTTGATTAAGTTCTTTTTTGCATCTTCTATGCCTTTGGTAATCGCTTCCTGTACTTCTTTGGCTTTACCCAAACCGTGACCAACCACTCCACCCCCGTTTCCAACTACCACCAAGGCAGAGAAGCTAAAAGTACGTCCACCTTTGGTTGTTTTTACCACCCGGTTGATGGCTACCACTTTCTCTTTCAGTTCCAGGTCTCCACCCTTTACCTTATTTAAAATTGCTTTTGACATTTTAATTTGAAAATTTGAAAATTTGAAAATTGCTCGTCTGTTTTAGTATTTACTCTCAGGCTATACATTGAGCAATTGAGCCATTGAGCTATTTTCACATTTAGAATTGAAGACCACCTTCTCTTGCCCCATCAGCCACAGCTTTTACACGACCATGGTAAAGATTACCACCTCTGTCAAATACACAACCTGTAATACCTAATTCAGTTGCTTTACGGGCAATTGCGGCACCCACCATCTAGCTTTTTTCTACTTTAGGAGCAGTTTGTGCAGCAATGTCTTTTTCTCTTGAAGAAGCAGCAGCAAGTGTATTTCCTGTTGTATCATCAATAAGCTGAACGTATATTTCTGCATTACTTCTAAAAACAGAAAGGCGCGGTTTAGCAGCAGTACCAGCCACCTTCTTACGAATGCGATACCTGATCTTTTGCCTTTTAATTAATTTGTCCATTGTTATTTTATTTATTTCCCGATACTGCCGGGAGAAATTAGTCATCTATTTCTTCAGCCAAAACTTATTGACTTATTGACCATTGACTTATTGACCATTGACTTATTGACCTTTTTTATTTACCAGCAGCTTTACCAGCTTTTCTGCGAATAAATTCATCAGAATACCTAACACCTTTACCTTTATAAGGCTCGGGCTTACGCAGGCTGCGTATTTTAGCAGCTACAGCACCTACCAGTTGGTTATCACTGCCCTCCAGGTTAATCTTTGGGTTTTGGCCTTTTAAAGTTTCTGTAGCAACCTTTATTTCTGAAGGAACATCAAAAATGATATTATGCGAATACCCTAAAGAAAGGTCTAAAGTGTTGCCTGTATTCGTAGCTTTATAACCTACACCCACCAGTTCAAGCTGTTTTGTAAAACCCTGCGTTACACCCTTAACCATGTTGCTGATTAAAGCTCTGTATAAACCATGCATCGCACGGTGACGGATTTGATCAGTCGGACGGGTTATTAAAACTTCATTGCCACTAACTTCAACTTTAATGTCTCTGTCAATAGCTTGCGTTAATGTACCTTTTGGGCCTTTAACAGTAATGGTATTATCTCCACCTACTGTAACTGTTACACCACTAAGCAATGCAACCGGCTGTTTACCTATACGAGACATAGTTTTAATTTGAAAATTTGAAAATAAACCAATTAGAAAACGTAAATTGATTAGTGTTCAGTTACCGTATAGAAAACTTAAATTATCAAATCAACTTACTTTATGCTCCCTCCTCCCTTTAGGGGTGTGGCTAATATACGTAGCAAAGAACTTCTCCGCCTACATTCTGCACCTTAGCTTCTTTGTCAGTCATTACACCTTTAGATGTAGAAATGATTGCTATCCCTAAACCGTTCTTCACTCTTTCAAAATCTGCAGGTTTAGAATACTGGCGCAATCCCGGACGACTAACTCTCTCAAGGCTGCGTATTGCAGGAACTTTAGTATTAGTATCGTATTTCAAAGCAATTTTTATCATGCCCTGTTTGTTATCATCCTCAAATTTATACTTAAGAATATATCCTTTTTCGTACAAAATCTCAGTGATCCTCTTCTTCAAATTGCTTGCAGGAATTTCAACAATTCTGTGATTAGCCATTTGAGCATTACGAATCCTGGTTAATAAATCTGCTATAGGATCAGTTACCATTGTTATAAGTAATTGAAAAATTTAAAATATTGTTACAATGCGATATCCTTGATACCTCTCTCTGACAACTGTCATCCAACCTCTGTCAACTCTATCTTACCAGCTTGCCTTGGTTACGCCAGGAATTTTTCCAGCTAAAGCCATATCACGAAATACGTTTCTTGATAGTCCAAAATACCCTACATAACCTCTCGGCCGGCCTGTTAACTGGCAACGATTCTTTAAACGTACCGGTGAAGCATTCTTTGGAAGCAAGTCTAATGCTGCATAGTCACCGGCTTCTTTTAAAGCAGTTCTTTTTTGAGCAAACTTAGCCACCATCTTCTCCCTTTTTCTTTGCCTGGCTTTTACAGATTCTTTTGCCATAATATCTATTTCTGATTTTTTGTGATTGAGCGATCTTGTGATTTAGTGATCCAGTGATTTAGTTCAATCACAAAATCTCCAAATCACACCATCACCAAATTTCTTATTGGTTGTCTTTTTTTACATTTTTAAACGGCATTCCCATTTCTTTAAGCAACTCGTAAGCTTCTTCATTAGTATTTGCAGAAGTTACAAAGGTGATATCCATACCGGTAATCCTGTTAACCTTATCAATATCAATTTCAGGAAAAATGATTTGTTCAGTTATACCTATGGTGTAATTGCCACGACCATCAAAAGCTTTGTCATTAACGCCTTTAAAGTCACGAACACGTGGTAATGAAACTGCAATAAACCGGTCTAAAAACTCGTACATTTTTACACCACGCAAAGTTACCCTTGCCCCAATCGGCATGTTCTTTCTCAATTTAAAGTTTGAGATGTCTTTTTTAGACATGGTCGATACAGCCTTCTGACCAGAAATCGTCGTCAGTTCTTCAACAGCCACATCTACCAGTTTCTTATCAGATACAGCGCCGTTAACACCACGGTTCAAACAAATTTTAA
>CAXUMK010000081.1:17783-20152 GCA_964251885.1 uncultured Segetibacter sp.
GCAGCTTTGGCGCCTGCATTACAGACTTGTATCCAAACTTTTTCATCAGAGCAGGTACAACTTCGCTTGTGTACTTGTCTGCTAATCTTGGTTTATAAGTAGTGGTAGCCATTATTTAATTACCTCCCCTGATTTTTTTGCAATACGAACTAATTTTCCTTCGGTGCGGTCACGTTTTACTTTAGTAGCGCCACCTGCTTTAGCATCCCATAACATCACATTACTTATGTTTACAGAAGCTTCCCTTTTCACCAAACCACCTTTAGTGTTCTGAGCGGTTGGTTTAGTATGTTTGGTAATGATGTTTACGCCTTCTACAACAACCCGGCCGTCGCCTTCTGTATTATGAATTACTTCAAGTACAGTACGTGGCTTTTTCAGGTCTTTATCATCACCCGAAATAATCACTACCTGATCACCTTTCTTAATGTTGTATTTAGGTTTAAATCTATTGCTCATGATATTTACCCTCCAAAATCCACCAAAACAGGTGGAAGAGAATTATTTTTTATGTAACGAACTTTTCTTTTCTATTCAGCTTTTGTTGTGTCACTCACTTGTACAGGAGTTCAATATTCAGCCATTCTTATCATTTGCCAATGAATGAATACGAATTCCATTCACTGCTCACTATTCACAACTAACTACAGCACTTCCGGAGCCAGAGATATGATCTTCATATAACCTTTATCACGCAACTCTCTCGCAACAGGTCCAAAAATACGGGTGCCTCTTGGTTCGTCTGACGCATTTAACAACACGACAGCATTGTCATCAAACCGAATATATGAACCATCTTTACGGCGCAATTTATTTTTTGTACGAACTATAACGGCTTTTGATACAGTTCCTTTTTTTACCCCTGCCGCAGGCATAGCATCTTTAATAGTCACTACAATCTTATCACCAATCTTTGCGTAATCCTGTCCTGAATTACCTAAAACACGTATACACAAAACCTCCTTGGCACCGCTGTTATCAGCCACATTCAATCTGCTTTCTTGCTGAATCATTTTAAAGCCTCCCCACCCTCCAAAGGAGGGATTTACGTTTAAAAATTATAAATATGATGCACCATTCCAAGTCCCCCTTCGGGGGATTTAGGGGTCTGTTTACTTCACTTTCTCCACTACCTCAACCAGCCTCCACCGCTTTGTTTTACTAAGCGGACGGGTCTCCATGATCTTTACAGTATCACCAATGCTACACTCGTTCTTTTCATCATGTGCATGAAATTTAGTAGTCTTCTTTACGAACTTACCGTAAATAGGGTGCTTTACCTTTCTTTCTGCAGCTACCACAATGGTTTTATCCATTTTGTTGCTGCTTACCACCCCGATCCTGATTTTACGCAAATTTCTTTCCAACATTGTACTATTTATTTATGGTTAGACACCTAACGCTCTGTTCTTTAATTCCGTTTTTATACGCGAAAGATCTCTCCGCAAAGCCCGGATACTCATTGGATTTTCCAAAGGAGAAATTGCATGCGCAAATTCAAGCTTTTTCAACCGAAGTTCATCTTCCTGTATTCTTGCTTTAAGGTCAGTCTCATTCAAGTCTTTCAAACTCTTATTAAAATCAAATTTCTTGTTTGCCATTGCTGTAATAAATTTATTAATGAGATAATGTGCTGATGTGCTAATGTTTAAATATCTGTTTCTAACTTTTAAACCAGCAGATTAGCACATTAGCTAATTAGCACATTGTTTAGGCTTGCAACTCTCTGCGAACTACAAACTTGGTGTGTATAGGCAGCTTTTGAGCGGCAAGAGCAAATGCTTCTTTAGCCACTTCTTCAGATACCCCATCCGCTTCAAATATAATGCGGCCTGGTTGCACAACTGCAGCCCAATATTCGGGGTTACCTTTACCTTTACCCATCCTCACCTCTGCCGGCTTGTGTGTAATTACCTTATCAGGAAATATGCGTATCCAAACATTACCTTCACGCTTCATTGAACGTGTCATTGCCTGACGGGCAGATTCGATTTGGCGGTTAGTTAACCACACTGAGTCTAAAGCTTTCAAACCGAAAGAACCAAAGGATAAGGTAAACCCACGCTTAGTGTCACCTTTCATCCGGCCTTTCTGCATTTTTCTGTGCTTCGATCTTTTTGGCTGTAACATCTTTTTAATTTGATAATTCGATAATGTGCTGATGTGCTAATGCACACACTTTATCATCTCTTTAATTTATTTATTTTAATTGGCTAATCATCTCATTAGCAATTAGCTAATGAGATCTTATCTTCTTCCACCACCACCGCCGCGATTATCTCTTCCACCGCCGCCACCTCCACGATTATCTCCACCTCCGCCACGGTTGTCTCTTCTATCTCCACCTCTAAATCCGCCTCTGTCATCAC
>CAXUMK010000082.1:0-20022 GCA_964251885.1 uncultured Segetibacter sp.
CAGAAGTGAAACCAGAGCCAACAGAGGAGAAAAAGGGTGGCTTTTTCAGAAAGCTGTTTGGGAAAAAGAAAAACAAAGACGAAAACAAAGAGGAGCCTCCTAAAGCAGTGATGCCAAAGAAAGACGACAAGCAAAGAAGGTAAAGTATAGGTGTAACAATTGAATATATAACGCAATCGCCGGCCGGGAGGCTGGCGATTGCTGTTTCTATTATAAGCTATACTTCAAACCGCATAAAAGTATGCAATGATTTTTTTTGAGCCGGGCTGCATTACTACTATTTTTCATCGTTGCGTCGCACACTTGTACAATTTGTTCAATAAGCAGCAATACACTACTTGTTCCGTTAGCGGGAAAGTTATCAGGCCAAAAGTATAACGCAAAAAGGTCTGGCTGGTTTTATAATTGCATTTCATTTCTAAACACTATTATGGCAAAGTGGTGGATAGGTTGTTCGGGTTTTCACTACAAACACTGGAAAGGCGTCTTTTATCCTGAGAAGCTTGCGCAAAGCAAATGGTTCGACTATTATAATGATCGTTTTAAAACACTCGAATTAAACGTAACCTTTTACCGTTTTCCACAGTTGTCTTTTCTTGAAACATGGTATAAAAAAAGCCCTGAAATATTTAGCTTTTCAGTGAAAGCACCCCGTGCAATTACGCACTATAAACAGTTTATCAATTCAAAAGAATTAACAGCAGACTTTTACGGAACAATACAGGAAGGTTTAAAAGAAAAGCTTGGCTGTGTCTTATTTCAAATGCCACCGAGGATGGGATACAAGCCCGAAAAACTGGAACAGATAATAGACAATCTCGATCCTGCATTTACCAATGTGTTAGAATTTAGAAACGAAAGCTGGTGGAACCAGGAAGTATACAATACTTTATCTGCCCACAACATTACTTTCTGCAGTATGAGTCATCCGTCTTTGCCCGCTGATGTTATTCAAAACACCCATACTGTATATTTTCGTTTTCATGGCGTTCCCCGGTTGTACCAGTCAAAGTATGAGGTAGAAGCTTTGCAGAAAATATCAGACGAAATAGAAAGTAATGCCTCAACAAAAGAAGCCTTCATTTATTTCAATAATGACATTGATGCTTCTGCCATCACCAATGCTTTTGAAATGGAAGCTTATGTTGAAAAGTTTAAGAAGCAGGATGGGGAGTAGGGGTGAGAGTAAGGAGGAGGGAGTAAGGAGTAAGGAGTAAGGAGTAGGGAGTTGGGAGTAGGAAAATAAGAGGAGGTTGAAAAGGTAATATAGTTCGTGGGAAAAATTAATTACTGCAGTAGCTTGTCGAATAAAGAATGAAAAGCAGAAGAGTGCGACGCAACGGCTGCCTCATAGTAGCAATTCGGCCGGGTTCAAAAAATATCTACTCACTTTTTTATCCCTTCGAAGTATAGTTTAACCTCAGGTGGAATGTATAAATTTTAAATTCCTTTTAATTCCTTCAAACTTTGTTCTTTTGAGTGGGGAGTTTTTAAAAATCTGTTTAAAGCTTTCTTCTGTCAACTCCTCCCAGTCATTGGTGGTAAAATTTAAAACCTGCGGCAGTGGAGTAAACTGTATTTCGCTATGAGGTTTACTGAAGCGGTTCCAGGGGCATACGTCCTGGCAAACGTCGCAGCCGAACATCCAGTCAGAAAATTTAGTTTTGAGGTGTTCGGGAAGCAGCGCATCTTTTAATTCTATAGTAAAATAGCTTATGCATTTACTTCCATCAACCACTTTGTTTTCAAGAATGGCATCGGTAGGGCAGGAGTCAATACAACGCCGGCAACTGCCACAATAATCTTTTACGAAAGGATCATCGTACATCAATTCAACATCAACAATAAGAGTCGCTATAAAAAAGAAAGAGCCGGCCTGTTTGTTTAAAAGGTTACCATTTTTGCCAATCCAGCCTAAACCACTTTTTACTGCCCAGCTACGTTCGAGAACCGGGGCGCTGTCTACAAAACCACGACCGTGTATTTCGCCGATTTCCTGCTTAATCAATACAAGCAGTTGTTTCAGCTTTTCTCTTATCACCTCGTGGTAATCGTGGCCATAAGCATACTTCGCAATTTTAGGAATTCCGGGTTTTTGCTGATGATCGGGAAAATAATTTATTAAAAGAGTGATGACACTTTTAGCTCCCGGAACCAGCCTGGTCGGATCGGTCCGCAAGTCAAAATAATTCTCCATATACTGCATTTTTCCGTGCAAACCCTTTGATAACCAGTTTTCTAAGCGTCGGGCATCCTCATCCAGCTTTTGAGCACGGGCAATTCCGCAAAAATCAAAACCCAATTCGTTGCATTTATTTTTAATCCATATCGTATTCTTTTCTATCAAATGATTTTTTTTCTAATTCCAAAAACAATATTATTGTTGATAAATAGTTGTAGTATAATCTACAAATGTTTATCAAATTTATAAACCACACCTTCAAAAATGCGAAAGTTTGCAAAAGGCCTGTTTGTGTTTTCACTTTATGTCTTGTCTGTCACTGTTTTTGCCGAAAGGCCCCCTATTAAATTTGGCGATATCAAGGTTGCCGATTTTTCTCCTTCATCCTATTCTGTTGACAGCAGCGCCAGTGCTGTTGTTTTATTTGATGTGGGCTCTTCAAAATATGAAGGCAACGCGAAGGGCAGCTTTTCAATTGCTTTTAAAAGGCATACACGCATCAGATTACTTAACCGTAATTCCTTTGACCTTGCAACCGTTACCATTCCTTTGTATGCTTCAGGAACCAATGAAGAGAGGATCGAAAGTCTCGAAGCTACCACCTATAATCTTGAAAACGGAAAAATAGAGTCGTACAAAATTGATAAAGCTTCTATTTTTAAAGACAGGTTAAACAAAAATTTTACAACCAGAAAGTTTACACTTCCAAATATTAAGGAAGGCAGCATCATCGAGATCAAATATACTTTTGTATCACCGTATTCAAAAGATTTAAGATCCTGGGAATTTCAGGGGCATTACCCGGTTTTATGGAGCGAATACCAGGTTAGCATTCCCTCATTTTATGACTTTGTTACGCTAAAACAGGGTTACATTCCTTTTAAAACGGATGAAGGTTCGGTGGGAAGTGAAAACTATAATATTGTAGATGTCGGCAGCAGTGCAGAGGAATCGAGTAAAACGTATTCATTCAGAGCTGCAACGCTTAATCATACATGGGCAATGGAAAATGTTCCGGCGATTAAAAAAGAAAGTTTTACTACTACTATAGACAATCATCTTTCTAAGATCACTTTTCAACTTTCGAAAATAAAATATCCGGATGAGCCTGAAAAGAACATAATGAGTAACTGGTACCTGGTATCGGAAGAGCTGTTGAAGGATGAAGACTTCGGCGCTTCTTTAACAAGAAATACGGCTTTTTGGGGTGATGAGCTTAAAAAAATTACAGCGAGAGCGACGACACAGTTGGAAACGGCAAAAAAGATTTTTGAGTATGTAAGAGACAACATGAGCTGTACCGATAACAGCGCAAGGTATTTGTCTAACCCGCTAAAGAAAGTATATCAAAGCAAAAACGGAAATGTCGCTGATATAAACCTGTTGCTTACAGCATTGCTGATCAATAAAGGTTTTGAAGCCCATCCTGTTTTGCTTAGTACCCGCGATCATGGAAAAGCGTATGAGGTATATCCTATTTTAGAGAGATTGAATTACGTAATCACAGAAGTGGTTATCGACGATAAAACGTATTTGCTTGATGCTTCCCGAAACAAACTTGGCTTTGGTCATTTAGACCTTGATTGCTATAACGGTTATGCAAGAATAATTGATAAAGATTTGCCGGCATTGATAAATCTGAGCGCCGATTCAATTCATGAAAATTCGCTTACAAATGTTATTATAATCAATGATGAAAAAGGCGGCTTAACAGGAACCTATACTTCCAATCTGGGCAATTACGAATCAAATAGACTTCGTGAAAAGTTAGTCAAAAAATCGAAAGAGGACTATTTTAAAGAAATAAAAAAGGGGTATTCTTTTGATGTAGATATTTCAAACACTGCCATCGACTCTTTGAATTTGTATGAAGAGCCGGTATCGGTGAAGTACGATTTTAAATTCGATGCAAATGAGGATATGATATATCTAAATCCAATTTTTGGAGAAGCTTACAAAGAAAACCCTTTCAAGGCGGCAGAAAGACTATACCCGGTTGAAATGCCTTATGCCATAAATGAAAATTTTATTTTAAAGATGGACATTCCAAAAGGATATGAAATTGAAGAGTTACCAAAATCGAGCAGAGTTAAGTTCAATGAGGATGAAGGCATTTTTGAATATCTAATAGCAAAAGGGGATGGCTTTATACAATTGAGATCAACAATAAGATTGAATAAAGCAACGTTTTTACCCGAAGATTACCAAAGCCTGCGTGATTTTTTTGGGTATATAGTTAAAAAGCACAGTGAGCAGATCGTATTGAAAAAAATTAAATGATCCTGATGAAAAAAATAGTATTGTGTTGGCTACTAATGCAGTTGATTGTTATTTCTGTTTTTGCAGGAGATGATAACAAATATGCTGTAAGCAAAATTGATCCCTCCCTTTTAAAAGGAGCTTCTGCCATAAAACGTTATGAGTATGTTCGTTTTGAAATAAAGGATCCCGGCAGTGCGGTTTATTATTACAAAACTGCCATTACAATTTTGAATGAGAATGGTGATGATCATTCGGGCTGGGCAGAAGGATATGATAAAAGCTCTTCCATACGGTCTGTTGACGGAACACTGTATGATGCTGCCGGAAAAAAAATCCGGTCATTAAAAAATTCGGAAGTAAGCGACCGCAGTGGTACCAGTGAAGGCAGTCTCGCCGAAGACAACAGGATAAAGACGCATAATTTTTACTGCAAAGCCTATCCGTATACAGTTGAATACGAAGTAGAGATAAAGCAAAGTCAGCTTATGTTTATTCCCTCATGGATGCCGGTAGAAAGAGACGAGGAATACGCAGTTGAAAGCAGCATTTTCGAGGTAGTGTGTCCAGCTGATTATAAGATAAGATATAAATCTTACCATTATGATAAAGAACCCATTATAACAAACGGAAAACAAACTGTGTATCGTTGGGAAGTTAAAAATCTTCCTGTTGTCAAAATGGAATACGCCTCTCCTGAATGGCAAAAAATTACTCCCACAGTAATTGTAGGAGCTACCAATTTTGAGATAAACGGTTTTAAAGGAGACATGAGTAACTGGAATGAATTTGGAAAATTCATTTACAGCTTAAAGCAAAACAGGGATAATTTGCCACTTGCTGTAAAGTCTAAAGTACATGAGCTAACCGATAACGTGACCAACGTAAAAACCAAAATAGAATTGCTGTATAATTATATGCAGCAAAACACGAGGTATATAAGTATCCAGTTAGGCATAGGAGGATGGCAGCCTTTTGATGCAGCGTATGTTGCTGAAAAGAAATACGGGGACTGTAAAGCCTTAACCAATTTTATGTTCTCTTTACTAAAAGAAGCAGGAATAAGATCGGTATATACCTTAGTGAAAGCAGGCGAGCGTAGCCGGTCGATACATGAAGATTTTTCGGCACAGCAATTTAATCATGTCATCCTATCCGTTCCACTGGTAAAAGATACAGTTTGGCTGGAGTGTACGAGTCAAACACTTCCGGCTGGTTATTTAAGTGGCTTTACTTCTAACCGTTACGCCTTAATGGTCGATGAAGATGGCGGCCATCTTGTAAAAACGCCGGCCTATCATTTTAAAGACAACCTGCAGATAAGAAAAGTAAATGCAACTGTAGATGAGAATGGAAAGCTGAGTGCCGACATAACCACAGAGTATTCGGGCATGCAGCAAGACGATTTATTTGGGATGATAAACGCCTATTCAAAAAAAGAGCAGCTCGAATTTTTGAAAAAAGAAATTGATTTGCCTACTTATGATATTACTTCTTTCGATTACAAAACCATACGTGCTCAAATCCCTTCAATTGATGAAAAACTAAATCTTGTTGCTGATAACTACGCGCAGGTTAGCGGGAAACGATTGTTTATTCAACCCAATCTTTTAAACAAAAGCTCGGTAAAATTAAACGACCAGGAAAGGCTGCAGGATATAGATCTTATTTTTGAATACAGGGATGTAGATACCGTTGAAATTACCATCCCTGCCGGTTTCGTTCCTGAAGCCATGCCTCAGCCGGTAGCTTTTATTAATAAATTTGGTCAGTATAGTATCACATACAAAGCAGATGGAAATAAAGTATTGCTTACCCGTTTTTTTGAAAGAAAAGCAGGACGTTTTCCCGCAAGCGATTATAAAGAACTGGTAAAAATGTACGGCGATATGTACAAGGCAGACCGTGGTAAAATAGTACTGATTAAAAAAGATGGTTAGAAAAAAGATCAGATGCCTTTAGCAGGCAATTTTAAAATAAAGTAACTGAAAAGCGCTTTAAGATGGTTGAAGCGCTTTTTAGTTTGTTTACTTCTGCAGCTATTCAAGAACTTACGGGCTTTGCGTTCGTTATCTTAGTGTCGCCCCCGGCAGTTCAATTATCTTATGTCTTTATTAGTATTTGGATGCCGGTAAGGATACTTTCACCCTGTTGCTTACCCGTCGCTGAGATAGTTCAGCAGCTTTGATTCCTTATATCCTCAACCTTCACGAGCCTTTTGTTTTAATCTCCACCGGCATGTGGTGCATTATTGCCTCTTTAATTAAGTCTTTTGCCAATTGTTGATTGATCATAAGAGCTGATAACATCTGTCGCTTTACCCACGATATTGTCAATTGTAATTGTCCCGCTAAACCTGCTGTCGCCAAAACTTGCATCGCGGTTATCGCCCATAACAAAGTAATGACCCGGAGGAATTACCAATGCCTTCATATCTTTCGATTCAGGTTTTGTAACATTTGCCGGCAAAACGCCCGGCTCATTTAAAATTTGTTCATTTAAAAACACAGTCCCATTTTTAATTTCAATTTTATCGTTTGCTACAGCTATAATCCGGTTCAAATACAAGCCTTGCTGTCCGTTAAATGAGTGCGCAATAATGTCTCCTCTTTTAGGTAAATTTCTTTTGTAAGCCCATGTGTCAACTAAAAATTTGTCCCCCTCTAAAATAGCTGGATGCATTACCGGTACATCCATCCTCATAATGTCAAAACCCATTACAATCCGCCTGTTTGCAAATGAAAGTCCGGTGACTAAAATGAAAGTGACTGTAAAAAAGAGCTTTTTTAAATTTGCATTTTTTATTTTTTGGGTTGCTGTTTTACGTTTAGAAGTGGCATGTATGACAGCAACAATATAAATAGCAGTCAAGGCAATAAAAACAAAAAGTAAGCCTCTGAAATGTATAACTACTCTAACCATTACAGAAGCAATAATAACAGCAAAGAAGAGAGCGATCGTTTTGTAAAAAGATTTTTTATCACCATTTTGAAAATAGCCGAGGCCGGGTGTCAGCAAAGAAAGAAGGAAGGTTTTGAGTTGATTTTTCATGCTGCAAAGTTTTCTGTTTTTATTATAATAAGTGCTGCATAAAAATATGCAGAGTTTTTATGAGCCAGGCTTTTTTACTACTATTTTACATTGTTGCGTCGCACACTTGTACTTTTATTCATTATTCATCAATGCACTACTTGTCCATTACGGGAATCTTATCCCGTGCAGTATAATTATACGTTAGAGAGGATGACCAATTTCCCAGTGAAGTCCAAAAGGATCAGCAAGACGGCCGAGTCGCCAGCCATAATCTTCTGCAACCGGAAATATCTCCTGCGCTCCGGCTTTCAATGCCTGGGCAAAAAGAGCATCAGGATTGGCTACGGTTAAAATCATACGAACAGTATCGCAACCGACTGTTTCCTTTGAATGGTCATTGTCTCCTGATTCGCCGCTTACCCAAAACTCAGCTCCATCTACCGATAGCTTTACTACCAGGCCACCATCCGGCGTTTGAAGCCGGTAAGTCTCGACCGCACCAAATGCAGACTTATAAAAGTCAACTGCTTTTATGCCGTCACGAACAGTCAGCCACGGTGCAAGGGAAGTGGCTATTGCTGTATTGTTAGAATTTTTGTTAGCGGTATCAGTCATTGTGTAAATTTAAGTTGTGAGTTGTTAGTTGTTAGTGTGAGTTGTTAGATGTCAATAATGAACTCTGCTATTAAGCGAATATTTTATTGGTGATGTTGTTCTGTCTTTATTCAGTTCTTTCTTTGATTCCAGGTCAAGCGTTACCCAAAACAAATTCCATTCGAGTTTACCTGTAATGTCAGTTTTTCTCTGCTTTAAATCTGCTTCTACGTCAACTAAGAGTTCGTGAAATGATGCAACTTTTTTTGTTTTAAGGCAAGCTAAAAATGAAGCTTTTAAAGCGTCATATTTTGCTTTGTCCATTGTTGGCGCTTTTTTGCCTTCAGCGTGAGTAAGCTGTATTCTTTCCATTACCATCTGTTGTATTTTAGTTGTAATGCGTATGTGTAAAACAGCAGCAGAACATAAAAATGCTGCTATGAAAAGATACCGTACAAGGGAGTGACACAACCAAAGAAGCACAGAGAACACCTGCCGGTAACATAAAAATTTCCCAGAGAATTTATCATTTATCTATAGTGGTGCCAATTTCTTTTGCTGCAATATCAGGATTTTTTATGCCTTTAGCTAAAAAAGGCGTGAGCAGATCAATAGGCACAGGGAAGATAGTGGTGGAGTTTTTCTCTGTTGCAATCTCCCGCAATGTCTGCAGGTAACGAAGTGTAAGCGCACTGGGCTGCTCACTCAAAATTTTTGCGGCGTCAGACAATCTTTGCGATGCCTGAAATTCTCCTTCGGCAGCAATTACCTTACTGCGGCGTTCGCGTTCTGCCTCGGCCTGTTTTGCCATGGCACGCTGCATTTCCTGCGGCAGGTCTATTTGCTTTACTTCAACGTTTGACACTTTTATGCCCCACGGTTCGGTATGAGAGTCGATGATCTGCTGCAGCCTTTGATTGATCTTTTCGCGTTGCGAAAGAAGATCGTCGAGCTCGGATTGCCCCAATACGCTGCGCAAGGTAGTTTGCGAAAGTTGCGAAGTGGCTACCAGGTAATTCTCCACTTCCACGATTGCTTTCTCAGGTTGCAAAACCCTGAAATACACAACCGCATTCACTTTTATGGAAACGTTGTCCTGCGTGATTACGTCCTGCGGCGGTACATCCATCACCACTGTGCGCAGGCTTACTTTTACCATTTTATCTACGAGAGGTATCAGCAGAATTAGTCCCGGGCCGCTTACTCCGCCATGCACCAGCCTTCCAAGCCTGAATATGACACCTCTTTCATACTCACGAAGAATGCGAACCGCATTTGCCAATATGATCACGATCAAGAAAACAATTACTAAAAGAACAACCGGTACCTGTTGCATATATTTTTATGATTTAGTCAATTTAGTTAGTAAGTCATTGGGGCATTGGGTCATTGAGTCATTGAGCCATTGAGCCATTGAGTCAGTTAAGTTATTGAGTCATTTTCCACAAAGAGCTTCAAATCTTTTATTCCGGTTACCCGTATTTTTTGTCCCTCAGCTATCACTCCTGAAATTGATTCTGCATTCCATATTTCTCCGTGTACATGCACTTTCCCTGTGAGGTTGAGTATGCTTATTGATTTACCTGTTTCTCTCATCAATCCTTCGAGGCCGGTGATTGGCTTTGCCCGTTGTGCCTTTAATCCCATTCCGATTACAAATAAGAAAAACAGGGCTGTTACAGTTGTGCAGCCAATAATGACACTGCGTGAAAGGCTTACATGCTCCAATGCCGGACTGTTGGAAAATAACATCATTGAACCCATCAGAAGCGAGACTATTCCGCCAATAGCAAGCATGCCGTGGCTCATGACTTTGATCTCGAGCAAAAACAGGATAATGCCAAAAATTATCAATGCAAGTCCTGCATAATTTACGGGTAAAGTCTGCATTGAATAAAAAGCAAGTACCAGGCTGATAATGCCAATAATACCGGGCAGGATAGCGCCGGGATTAAACAGTTCGAAGAGAATTCCGAAGAAGCCAAGCATCATTAAAAGATAGGCAATGTTGGGGTCGCTCACGATGTTTAAAATCTTCTCCACCATTCCCATTTCGTAAGTGATGATGCGGGCATTTTTGGTATGAAGAATGATCGTTCCTGCTGCAAGGTCTATTTGTTTTCCATCTATCCTGTTTAGCAGTTCAAGGTCGTTATTGACAATCAGATCAATCACTTTGTTGTCGAGCGCTTCTTTCTCTGAAAACGAAACGCTGTGCCGAACCGCTTCCTCGGCCCATTGCAGGTTCCGGTTTCTTTTTTGTGCAATTGTTCTTATAAAAGCGGCTGCGTCATTTGTCACTTTCGTGCTCATCACCGTGTCAGAAGAACCGCCCTGCATATCAACCGGGTGTGCCGCGCCAATGTTGGTGCCGGTAGCCATTGCAGCAATATTAGCAGAGAGTGTAATGAAGACACCGGCAGAGCCAGCCTGTGCGCCAGCAGGTGCAACATACACAATAACAGGCACTGCCGACTCAAGTATATCACCCACGATCATGCGGGTCGATTTCAATAATCCTCCCGGTGTATTTAAATGAAAGATCAGGCATTTGGCTTTTTGAGCCCGTGCTTTTTGAATGCTGTTGTGTATAAAACCGGCCGATGCAGGATTGATGGTTCCGTCGATGGTAATAGATACGGCAGTTTGCGCAGTAAGCAGGTCAGGCAATAAAAAGAGAAGAATAAAATATAAGGGAATATACTTCATAAGCGTATTCTCAAAAAAGCTTAAGCTGTTTTAAAAATCTTACTCTAATGTACGCGAAATTGTTTGCATTCGACTTCCCGACCTGAAGGACGGGGCAAGAAATGCATATTCTTCAAGTCCCCCTTTGGGGGATTTAGGGGGCTGTCATTTGTTCTTTATGCAGCTCCAGTTGTGTCACTCCCTTGTGCTGTATCTTTTTATGGCAGCTTTTTCCAAACTATTTGTTTATATGCATTGAGTGCAGGGGCTGCATACCTGGCATTTATCTAATGCGATTTCGCTTCGCGAATAAGTATCGACGTACTCTTTCTGGCTGCCTTGCTTCTTCTTACAAGGCAGTTTTTCTCTTGGACAATGAATCTTTAGTTCTTGCAGGTTTCCCGGCAGAATGTTTCTCTTTATACTGTCGGATAAAGTCACTTATTGCTACCCTTTCTGCATTTGAAAGAGGTTCGCTTTTGATAATGAAGTCAACTCCCTTTGGTTCTTTGATGTGTCCCATGTTTCAGCTTTTGAAATATTTATCAATTAAAACTTGTGCTCCGTATGTCGGAATAATCATTCTCTGGCCACGAAAACAAATAGCACCTAATGTTTTCTCATAGTGTTGAATGAGCCTTGTTTTTGCGTCAAAGGCTACAAATCCATCAAAACCTTTTTGAAATGAAATCTTACAAGCATAAGCGACCAAGTTGCCAGCAACTCCTTCATACAATTTGTTTTTCCCAATGTTAAATGGAGCACTTTCAACCAGATTCATAAAGATATGGTCGTTTTCAATTGTCAGGCTTAGTAGCCCTTGAATAATGTGTGGATTGTTAGTAATAGTGAGTTTGTAAACTTCTTTTGCATTGTCATCAAACTCCAATTTCCAATTGAACGACCAACCGTTTTTCTTAGTTACCTGTTTGAGGTAAGCCTTTGTCAATAGACTAACTTCTGTGGGAAAACTATCCCCCGAAATTGTATTTTAAATTGAATTTGTCAGTCTGTCAATTTCAAAATCAAGTGCTGATATTTTGCTTCTTTTCACTCCGCTAAGGTACGAAGTGTCAATGGTAAAAGCAGTTTGTAAAGCTTTGTTTTAGCAGCTCTTCAATGGTTAGATTGGCACGTTTACCAGGACATAATTGTAGGAATCTTACTAAGCAAATTTGAAGAAGATGTTTGTTTTCTTATCAATTTTTAAATTCCGCTACAATAATTGCTTCTGCGAATAAACTTTCGAATGCCGGAAAATGAATGACGGAGAATTACTAAATTCTGGTTTTATTTCTTTCTACTAAATATTCCAGCAATAAAGCCTTGTTATAAGCCGGGCAGAAATAGTGATAGTTAAGCATGCCAAAATGAAGGAATATTCTTTTGAGCGGGTTAGGAAACAGGATAGCAGCCCGTGCCTGGTAAAACACAAAGTCATCCTGGTTGCTTTCTTTAAAACGCTTAACGCTTTCAATGGGTAATGCCGGAGCCTCTTCGCCTAACCGCAGCAGTGAAGTGCTTAATATAATATCGGTCATTATATTGGTCGATTTTTTTAATTCACTTTTTATGTCTGCTATCAGTTGTGATTTATAAGGTTCTAATTCTGCTATCGTAAATTTCCCCATTAGCCTGCAAATGTGATACAACAGCACTGGTGTGTGCACATAGTAGGGAGAGATGTATGTGGGGTCGGTCATATACTTCCTGTCTTTAATCATTTGCTGCAGCAAAAAGATGGTGGCCGAGTCGATTTTATTCAGGGCAAGTTTCTTTTCCAGCAAAAAATAAACAACATTGCATTGTACGGCAAAGTCAAAGTCGGAAAGCATGTTCTTTCCAAAGTAAGTGGTATGGGCGGGTAAGTATTTGTACTTTTTATAAGTAGTCTTCGTAAACCTTCGCTTTCCGTTGCTGGCGCTATCCATCAATTGCTTTACAAATTGTACAGTAGAGTCCTTTGAGTCACTCGTCATCATTATCATTACTGTATCATCAATATCCTCGGAAACGGCGACTTTCTTACCTGTGCGGCTGATGAAATTGCTGTGCGGCATTACCGGGTATCCATTGTGCCAGAAATAATAAATGGGAAGGTTGTTGCGGTTTTTAAAATAAGGATAGGTTTGCGCCGCCTTTTCAATGATCGTCTTACAGGTTTCTTTGTTAGCAGTACTTAGCGAAGGCAGCATGTTTTTAAGTGCAAAAGAAAGTATGGTGGTAAAAAAAACATTTTCATCAGGGGTTATTTTCTCAGGGTATCCTGCAAACTTCCTGTAGCTGTAAAACATGCCGTCAATAAATTGCCCTTGCTTTGTCATCTGCTCAGCCGCGATTTCTTTTACCAATTGATTGATGATCGCTGAGTCAGGCGAATCCGCTTTTGCTATTGTATTTACCAGGAAAAATAAAGCCTGTAATAGAAAAATTCTTCGAAGCATTCTGTTCATTCGTTTTAAAGATTCAGCACTTAAAGAAGTTCTTATTAAGTTGGTTTAATTAAAGAATAATGAATTTCAATTTAATCCATATTCACTCTTATCGGCGTTTCATAAGCTGTCATTACCCACCGGTGCATTTCTTTGTCTGATATCCATTTTTGAAAAAAGCGATTTGCCAGTACCAGGTTGATACCCGCAGTAAAGGCAAATGCCGGGATATAGTTTACAAACCGGTACAACTTCTCTTCTACACGCAATCGCTTATGTATCTCACGGTCATAAGTGGTGAACATTTTTTCTGAAAAGTTATTTTGCTTAACAGCCCGTTGAATAAATTGGGCTGCAGTATATCCTGACAACATTCCCGATCCAATACCTTCGCCTGATGTAGGGCAAACGATTGATGCCGCATCCCCAACCAGCAGCCATCCGTCACCATGCGCCTTGCGGCCAACACCTGATAAAGGGATGCCCCAGCCTTTTACTGTTTCCTGGGGCTGTGCATTTTTGAAACGGTCTGCTAAGTAAGCATCGGTTTTTATCAGGTTAGTAAATTCTTTTGAAACATTTATCTTTTTCTTTGCCACGTGGCTGCTTGCCATTCCAAATCCTACATTTGCCTCACCTTCGGGCAAAGGGAAAATCCAGAAATAGGAGAGCGGCAGGCTTTTAGGAAAATAGATTTCAATCAGATTTGCTGAATGAATGCCTTCTACTCCTTTCCAGTATTGTCTTACCGCCGCTGCATAGTTATTCCGGTCAATTTTTCTGTCGCCTAAATATCTTACCACAACAGAATGATCGCCATCTGCGCCAACAAGAAAATTCGCCTCGATCTCCATTTTTTGGTTTTGCCGTATGCAGTACAACTTCCATATTTCTCCTTCCTTCTCAATTTTTTCTATTCGGGTTCCAAAATGAACATCTGCATAATTCCGGTCAATCTTTTCAACTAGCAGGTTATCGAAAGTGCTGCGCTTTGATATGTAAAAAATGGGTTTATCTATGAAAGGTTTAACAGTTCCGTTTTTTCTGCGCATTAAATCTATCTGCCTGCCGCCAGGTAATATTACACGCATGCCCTCCGATGCTGTAAAGCCTGTGTGCTCTGTCAATTCATTTGCAATGGAAGGGTCAATATGATTTAGAACTCTTATTGAATTTAAGTCAATTCCATCGCCGCAAATCTTATCGCGGGGAAAGTTTGCTGCGTCTACAATAGTATGGCGGATACCCATTTTTGCTAACATCAGCGATGTCGTAGCGCCTGCCGGCCCTGCTCCTGCAATACAGATATTGGTTGTTATTTTTTCAACTGTCATTACTTTTTTTCTCTATCGGAAACAAACTTATGTCATATTCGTTCAAACCTTTGTTTTGGCTAATTCTTATTTTGGGGGTGCTATTAAAATCCCTTTACAGGAGAAATCTGAAATTCAATGTATTTTTTAGCTCCTTTGGAGCGATATTATGGTAACTTAACAACCCTAAGTAATACTTAAAGCCCCGGAGGGGCGATATTTTTTCTATGCCAAATACTTATTCGCAAATAACCATCCATGCTGTGTTTGCAGTAAAATACAGGGAGAATTTTATTACCAAAGACTGGCGTGATGATTTGCACAAATACATTGCAGGTATTATTACCAATAAGGGAGCAAAATCTTTAGCAGTTGGAGGAGGGAAAGATCACGTTCATATTTTGTTTGGGATGCCGGTTACCACTTGTATTGCTGATTTTATGAGCGCTGTTAAAGCCAATAGCAGCAAATGGATAAATGAACAGCAGTTCATAAAAGGTAAGTTTCAATGGCAAGAGGGTTATGGTGCATTTTCTTTTGCTAAAAGCCAAAGGGATATTGTAATTAATTACATTGTTAACCAGGAAAAACATCATTGCACTAAAACCTTTAAGGAGGAGTATATAAAAATGCTTACTGATTTCGAAGTAGCTTATGAGGATAAATACTTGTTTGAATTCTATGATTGACACAAAATGTCGCCCCGATGGGGCTTTTTAATCTGCAAAGTGAAGTAGTGTTACCAAAATTGCAGCCCGAAGGGCTTATAAAAACCATTTGATAATTACCCGATTGAACTAATTAAAATACGTTGATAGCAACTCAAATAAGAATTAGCCATTGTTTTAGTAAGAAATTATGAAGAAAACACAGAGAACAAAAAGTACAAGGGAGTGACACAACGATGCTGAATAGAATTACAATTGCCGGTTCCCAAAAAGCCTCACTTACCCCGATGCAACTGCATGGGTTCTGTCTTTATTGTAGCCCAGGTAATTTGAATGCATAATATATCCAACGAACAACATTTCGGGGCTTTTGCATATCGCATATCAATTGATTTCGTTCGAGCGTGATGGTGTTTACGGGGGCACCCAGTTTATCCTGAAGGTCTATCATTCTGTCAATAGCCACCAATCCCTGCGCTATTACTGAATGCATAATGATGGTGAACTCCTCTTTTCTGCTTTTGCTGTATGGCAGGGCCATGATTAACCGGTTGGTTTCTTTTACTCTTTGCAGGTAAAGTTTTTTTATTTTCCTGTAATCGTTACAGCGGCTGGCAAGTGTGTAAATGCCGTCATGAATGTCTTTATAAATATCGAAGCAGTCATTGGCAAACTGCATCAGACTGCCAATATGAAAGAGCGCTTTGAGCATATCATCAGAAGCAGTTTCGTCTAATGTTTGGTGATAAATAATGACGGAGTAGCCTCCCTTTGCATACGTTATTTCTTCAATTTCCTGATTGGTTATAGCAGGGTTGGTTTGCTTTATTGTTTGTAGCTGTATCTCGAAAACATTTTTTGAAGCCTGTACATACTGATCTTTATACGGCACATTCTGCAACAGGTAGTCTTGTATTTCTTTGGCAACAGAAGATGAAAAAGTCGTTGCATTGTATTGCTTAGGCGAAAAAGCGATTATTTTTATGCTTTCCACATCCAGCTTGTCAATATCAAAAAGATCGTCGCCAATGGGAGTGAGAATGCCAAACAGCGATATACGTCTTCGCTCGGCATTAGTTAATTTCTTACCATACAGTCTTTTGTAGCTGCCACATAAAATGCTTGTAATAAATAAACCGTAATAGTTCAATATCTTCTTTACCTGTGGCGCCGGAAACGTGCCGTTGTATTTTTTTTCAAGCGACTTCATATAAGGTATCAGAAATGCCCGGTTCATTTTCTTCTGCTCATTTATTTCTTTCTTTACTTTAACGAATGCGCTTATATACCTTACTAAATTCATTGATTTCTTACTTAGATGATTAGTATTGCTCTGCCAGCCACTTAATATTTTGTAAAGTTTTGAAACGGTTTTTATTCAGCGCCATATCAATCACTACTTCATTTCGTGGTATGGCCTTCCAGTCGGCAGGTGATCCATATTTCTTTTCAGTCTCTTCAAGCTGGTCCAATGCAGTTAGGGTAAAACCATGCAGCACGCTCATTCTCCTGATGGTGTTAAGTTTGTTTTGTTTTGAAGCATCGCATAGCATCACTTTGTTGTGCAGATCACGGCATTCGGCAAGAAAGAATTTTCGTACATCGCTGATCGACGGAGCTGTATTGAAATAAGTATGTATGCCGTTTTGTGTATCAAAATACAGGTCGAAACTGTCGTTAGTGAGTTGACCTGCAATGGCAGACTGGTAAATAAATGCACGTTCTTTTTCTGACCATTCTTCATCAATTAAAGTAGAAAACATAAGAGATGTATTTCCATTTTTCTCCCTGCATATTGTTACGATTTCATCCAATGTGATAGCCGGATTAAGTTGTCTTTCAGACACCGACTGCCACTCCAGCGCAACCCTTAGCTGATTGATGTATTTGTCAGTAACCTGCCATGTTTTATGCAATTCATTGTTGAGCGCTACCAGCAGCTTCACATTTCCCGGCAAGCCTTCTTCTGCAGGATTATTAAAGATAATATTAAACACCTCATTCCGCGACCAGTTGTGATCGTCTACCAGGTCGTCGCACAGTGTTGCCCATGCGGCAACGAGAGTGAGTCTTTTTCGCTCAGCTATTGTAAGCCCTCTTCCTTTCAGCGCCGTGTACATTTCTGCGCAGCCGAGAATGGTGTACATCGGATAGTAAAAAAGTACTTTCTTTTTTTCTGAAGGGGTTAGCCGGTAGCCTGTTCTTTTGCAATGAGATGTAACGAAGGGTTTTAAGAAAGAGTTGATAAAAGCAAGCTGGCGATAACCATCCACAGTTAGTCCTAATCCATATTTCAGAAGCTGTAAAGTATTCATTCACCTGCTTTGGTTCAAAAATTCAAAACTATATTAATTCTACTTTGACATACTTTAAACAATTATTTTTTGGGAGGCCGGCAAAAGTATTTCATGGCGGCATCCTTGTGTCACTTACTTTTGCTTATATATTTTCATGGCAGCCTTTTACACCTTATACCCTTCACTCTTCACCTTTCACCCTTCACCCTTCACCTTACACCTTTCACTCTTCACCTTATACTCTACAACCTTTCACCTTTGACCCTTCACCTTACACCCTTCACCTTTTCCCAAGTAGCACTTAATCTTGACGGTCTTAGCTCCCTTTAGGGCGGCGGGCGATCTACCAAATCGTTATTCTCTTGTCTTCGGGCAGATACATTTTGTCGCCGGGCTTCAAATTAAATGCAGCGTAAAAAGGTGTAAAGTTTTGCAGAGGTCCGTTTACACGGTACATGGAAGGAGAATGCGGGTCTATGTTGGCATAATAGCGCTGTGTTTCATCCTTCAGCTTTTCGCGCCAGATCTGGCCGAGAGAAATAAAGAACCGCTGATCGGGTGTAAAGCCGTCGATCTTAGTGGTATCCTTTCCCTCTTTTGTCATTTTAAAAGCATCGTAAGCGATGGCAATACCACCAATGTCAGCCATGTTTTCGCCGGTGGTAAGGCTACCGTTTATATGAACAGTATCAAGCACGGTAAAGGTGTTGTAAAGGTCAATAACAGATTTTGATTTAGCTACAAACTTTACGCTGTCTTCTTTTTCCCACCAGTTTTTCAGGTTACCTTCTTTATCGTATTGAGCGCCCTGGTCATCAAAACCGTGCGTCATTTCGTGGCCTATTACCATACCAATGCCACCATAATTAATTGCATCATCAGCTTCGGGATCAAAGAATGGAAACTGTAAAATGCCCGCAGGAAAAACGATCTCATTAAACAAAGGGTTGTAATATGCATTGATGGTCGGCGGCGTCATCCCCCACTCGGTTTTATCAACCCGCTTATTCAGTTTACTCAACATAAACTCGAAATCATTTTTATTGGCAGACAGCACGTTCTCAAAGTATTTGCTTCTGTCAGCAGTAACCTTGCTGTAGTCTCTCCACTTGTCGGGAAAACCAATTTTTTTAATAAAAGCATGCAGCTTATCCTTTGCCTTTGCTTTGGTTACATCGCTCATCCAATCGAGCTTGCTGATGTGCGCTTCAAATGATTTCTGCAGGTTCGTTACCAGTTCCAGCATCCGCTTTTGGCGTCTTCTGTAAAATATTTTTTTACATATAGTTGTCCCAGGGCTTCACCAAGACCTGCATCTGTTTCAGCATATATGCGTTCCCAGCGTGGTTTTATTTGTTGCTGACCGTTAATAGCACGATTGTAAAAGTCAAATCTTGCATTTACAAAAGGGCTGCTTAAATAGGGAGCCGCGTCATTGGTAACATGAAAGGCATAATAAGCTTTCCAGGTACTTATGGGAATGGTTTGCAGCAGTGTGTTGAGTTTTGTATAATAAGCAGGCTGACCCACATTTACAGAATCCGTTGTCGCACCTATGTTTTTTAAAAAAGAAGATAAGTCGAAAACAGGCATCTGTTTAGTAAGGTCTGCAACGGCCATTTTATTGTAATTGCTTTGCGGGTCTCTCAACTGCACTCTCGTACGATGGCTTTCTGCTATTTGTTTTTCAAGCGCATACACCGCTTCCACTTTTTTGACCGCAGTTGCTGAGTCATCACCCGTCATCATAAACGTTTTGCGCATGTATGTTTTATAAGCGGTTTGTATGGCAGTGGTAGCGGCATCCGTTTTAAAATAGTAATCCCTGTCAGGCAAACCTATTCCGGTCTGGTAAAATGCAGCGATGTTCATACTGCTGTTTTTATCATCTGCGCCTATATTCATTGCAGCAATGTAGCTGAAACCTTCTTTGTGTCTTTGCGCCTCAAACTGCATAATGCTTTTTGAATCTGTCAAGGTATTGATCTGCTGCAGAATGGGCTTTATGGGATCATAACCGCGTTTTTCAATCGTCCCCGAATCCATTCCCGAAGCATAAAAGTCGCCCACCTTCTGCTCAATACTTCCTTTTGATTGCGGAACATTTGAAACAGAATCGAGTATCAGTTTCAAATGCTCTTTGGTAGTGTTGTAAACGTCTAAAAACGAACCGATACCAGTTTCAGTAGATGGAATGACGGCGGTTTTTAGCCATCGCCCGTTTATAAAGAGAAAGAAGTTATCACCTGGTTTCACGGAAGAATCCATATAACTTGTTTCAATAAATTTTTTATCGGTGCTTTTAACTCCATTGCAGGAATACACACCCAGCAACAGCACAAGCGAAAGGCTTACAAATCCATATTTCATAATTGCAGCATTTATTTTAAAAGCAGGTAATGTAAAGCAGATACTATTGCTGAACAAAAATTTTTAGTTAAAAGGCAGCGTGAAGTATAACTACTTTCTAAGCCTGAAGGGCTTACACAAAAATAGCCGCTGGTGAAACCCGTGGTAAAAGAGATTGATTTAAAACAACCCTGAAAGGGTTGAATA
>CAXUMK010000083.1:0-20004 GCA_964251885.1 uncultured Segetibacter sp.
AAAGAGGCATTTGAGAGCAAAAGGTTATTAAAACAAAAAACGACACAGTTGGCTGAGAGAAGTAAATTAGCGTAAGAATAAATACTAATTTTAAGAGTAAATCATACATCATGAATATTGAACTGGAAAAGAGGCGTATCATAGAAGAGATCATCAGTGTTGAAGATGAGTGGATACTAAAAGCGATAAAAAAATTATTGGATTTGGATATTTCTGATGATGTAGATGAAGAACATCAGCAAATACTAAATGAAAGAATTGCGGAATATCACTCAAATCCTGACGAGGTATTGCAATGGGAGGAAGTAAAGAAGGAAGCCGTAACATTTTAGATAAAAGAAAGAGATAAAGGGTAATAAGAATAATGCGTAAAAAGAAGTTAGTAGTGCTTACTGGTGCAGGTATCAGCGCTGAAAGCGGATTGAAAACTTTTAGGGATTCTGATGGTTTATGGGAAGGATATGATGTATATGAAGTAGCTACACCACGGGGATTTGCAAAGAACCCGCAATTGGTTCTCGACTTTTATAATCTTCGCAGAAAAGACGTTGCGGCTGCCAGGCCAAATGACGCTCACAAAGGTCTTGCAGAACTGGAAAAAGATTTTGATGTTACCATCATCACTCAAAATATAGATGACCTGCATGAAAGAGCAGGCAGCACTAACATTCTTCATTTGCACGGTGAGATATTTAAAATGCGCAGTACCAAAAATCCGAAGCTAATATCGGAAATAAGGGGCGATATAAACGTTGGAGACCTCGCCGAAGATGGTGCACAATTACGTCCGCACATTGTATGGTTTGAAGAGCAGGTGCCAATGATTGAAGAGGCTGTGGAGGTAATGAGTACAGCAGAAATTTTTGCAGTAGTTGGTACTTCATTATTGGTATATCCTGCAGCGAGCCTCATTGATTATGCGCCGCGCGGTATACCAAAATTTATAATAGACAAAAGCATTCCTTACACACAACCTTTATACAACCTGACAGCAATAGAAAAGCCTGCCACAGAAGGAGTGAAGGAACTTAAGAAAATATTAATCCCCTAACCCCAAACCCCTGAAGGGGCTTTTTATGTTTTGCTATTTATAATGATGCTATAGTCTGTTGTCCATTATTAGTGGTCTGCGGTCTGTTGTCCATCGTCCATTGTCAAGTGGTCTGTATCCTGAAGTTTTTCTTTAAAGACAATCCCATGTTTTTCAAGTTCCTTTAAAACAGGATTATAAATGGATGGATGTATGGGGATGTGAAGACCTCTTGTGGCTAAGCTGCCATCGAGAATAAGTTTAGCAGCTATGCCTAATGGTAAACCAACAGTTCTGGCCATGGCAGTATGTTTGTTGTCTTCGCCTTTTACGATAAGACTGCTTGTAATATTGTTGGTGGTTCCATTTGCTTCATACTCTATTTCATGCACCATCACCACCATGTCTTTGTCTTTTTTTTGCAAGGCCAGTTTTTTCTCCAGCAGGTATTGCAATACTTCTGCTGCGGTACACTTTCCCTGGTTTATTAATTCATCACTATCCAATCCCAAATAAAAAAGTTGTTTTAGGGTCAGGCTGGCTTCGTGCATCTTTACAGCAAGGGTTGCTGCTGCCTGGCCTTTTACATCGTCTACCTGTAGTGTGTTTAATTCACCTTCTTCATTTACCAGCATAATACTTTCATCAGCTTCCTGACCTTCGTTGGTTAGTTTGTTTTCTGCTTCTATTAAGTGAACAAGATTATCCATAATGTCTTTGGCAAAAGACAGGCGTGTAGTCAGCATTTCATTCAGCCACTCATTGAAGCCATGTTTATCAAAGTGCAGTTTAAAAAACGCTGTCTCTGTCATTCCATCAGTGTCATATTCAATTGTTTCATCGGTTAGTTTCAGGTCAATGATATTCTGCCAGCCAAAGCAAAAATCAGGATGGCGCAAAGTTGTACGGATAAATGTATTTGTATCTTCTAATTTGTATAAAGGAATATAGCTGAATGAATCCCTGTTTGGATAATAAGCAAGCAGCATTTCTTCATCAATGTGTACGAGTCTGCCAGCGGTAAAGACGCTTTCATAAGGCACTTGCTTTTGCTGCCCGTTTTCTTTAAATATGGCGCCTGCTTTTCCGGCCAACACTACGCTTTTGGGGTTCCAGCTTATCTTGTAGTGCCACGGGTTGTCGTCGCTTTCAGGTGCAACCAGGCCGCCACAATGAGACTTGAAAGAAGTGATGTTTCCACCCAGCGCTTTAATCCTGTGAATGAGTTGCATGGCGCTCATGTGGTCGATACCGGGGTCTAAACCCATCTCGCATAGAAACAACAGATCTCGGTTTTTTATTTGTTCCCTTAACGCCTCAATTTTTTCATCTACATAAGAAGCCGTTAAAAGATGTTTTTCATACTTCAGACAATCCACCGCAACTAAGTAATGCAGCGATGGCGGCAGAAGTGAAATAACTACCTTAGCCTGTTTTATTAAATCACTTCTTTCGGCTTCGTTTTCAATATTGGCTTTTACTGCTTTTACAAATTCATGTTTACCTGTTTTTGCCTGGGCAGTTTGTAAGCTGTTGTCTGCTACAATTACCCTATAGTTAGCCGAAAGCGCCAGGTCTTTTAGATAGTCAATGAGTACAGTTGCAGATTTGCCGGCGCCAAATAAAAGAATGTTTGTCATAATTTACAAAGATGCAGAAGGCATATAAAATAATGAACAAATTAAACAATTGAATTTGAATAAAGAAACAGCAAAAAGATGCAAAAAGTTATACAGTACACGAGCTACCGTGTGGACACATCTTTATTTGGTTGTTTGCATGTTTTTACCATGGTAAAGTTTGAGCTAAAACATTAAAGGTTTAAATAATGTCAATTTCAAAAAACAACCTTTTTTAGTGTAATGTTCCGAAAACATTATTTTAAGTCTTAATGTCAACTATGAAATATCAACCATTTCCACTCAATATTAATTTAAAAAAGATGTGTCCACACGGTAGGTACACGAGTGCGACGCAACGAAAATTGAAAGAAGAACAAATGCCCGGCTCATAAAAATTATCTTTTTGTTTTATTGAAAACCGTTGATGTAATATAACTTTAGCCCTTTTTAAAGCTGATGGGGATGAATAAAATAATTGACGTACAAAATCTTGTAAAAGAATATGGTGATTTTACCGCAGTAAAAGGCATTAGCTTCAGCGTAAATGAAGGCGAGATATTTGGCTTGCTCGGGCCAAACGGTGCAGGTAAAAGCACTACACTGGAGATCATTGAAACGTTGCGTACAAAGACTTCAGGGAAAGTTTTTGTTGATGGAATGGACCTGGATGAAAAGCCAAATGAAATAAAAAAGATAATTGGCGTGCAATTGCAAACATCTGGTTATTACCCTGGTTTAAACCTGACAGAATTGCTAAAGCTGTTTAGTGGTTTGTACAATCAACCGGTTGACGTAACTGAATTTTTAAACCTTGTAAACTTAAAAGATAAGGCAAAGGCAAAATATAAAGAGCTTAGCGGCGGTCAAAAGCAGCGTTTCTCAATAGCCACTACGCTAATCAACCAGCCCAAGATCATTTTCTTAGATGAACCTACTACAGGGCTTGATCCGCAGGCGAGAAGAAATTTATGGGATCTGATCAGGGAAATTCAAAAAAATGGAACCACTGTTATCATTACCACGCATTATATGGACGAAGCCGAAGTGTTGTGCAACAGGGTAGCAGTGATAGACTCTGGAGAAATCATTGCAATCAACTCACCCGATAAAATGATTGACGACCTCGTCGCTTCAGGCTTTGAAAGAAAAAAAGAAGTGAAAGCTGCCACGCTGGAAGATGTTTTTATCAATCTTACCGGTAAAACACTTCGCGAGGAGTAGAATGACTATTATCATACAAACAATTACCATTTATACATTTATGAAAAAAGCGTTTTTAGTGCCTTCGGTTTTGATGCTTTGTATATCATTGCACGCTCAAACAAAAAAAACTGCCAAACCTGTGTCTTCATCAAAAACGGCTGTCTCTTCTGCAGGCGCTGCAACAGGGTTAAAAACACATATTGACAGCGTTAGTTATGCCTTCGGTATTTTTTTAGGTGAAAATTTAAAAGGCCTGGGTATCGATAAAATAAACCTGGCGCAAATGAATAAGGCCGTTACGCAAAGTTTAAATAAGGAAAAGACCGCTTTAAGTATGGAGCAGGCGAATATGTGTCTTAACCAGGTAGCGCAGATGAAGGCGACAAAAACCTCGGGTGTTGAAAAAGAAAAGGGTACTGCATTTCTTGCAAAAAATAAAACAAAGCCGGGTGTTGTTGAAACTGCAAGCGGATTGCAGTATGAAATTTTGGTAAAAGGTACCGGCCCGATTCCAACCAAAACTGATACAGTTACTGCAAACTATAAAGGAAGTACGCTTGATGGTAAAGAATTTGATAACTCTTACCAGCGTGGTGAGCCGCTGACCATTCCTGTTGGCAACGTCATTCCCGGATGGACAGAAGCGCTGACC
The DNA here is from genome assembly GCA_964251885.1 of uncultured Segetibacter sp. Taxonomy (GTDB): domain Bacteria; phylum Bacteroidota; class Bacteroidia; order Chitinophagales; family Chitinophagaceae; genus Segetibacter. The sequence continues at coordinate 4,508 of CAXUMK010000083.1, forward strand.
ATGATGCCGGTGGGCAGCAAATGGAAGCTGTACATTCCTTCTTCTATCGGTTATGGCGATTATGGAAACCAAGGCATTCCTGGCGGAGCTACATTGGTTTTTGAAGTTGAATTATTGGGTATTGCAAACAAAAAATAGTGTCATGTCAGACAATACAGATGTTCGTTATCCTGTTGGTAAATTTGAAGTTCAGCCATATTCAGATAAGTTGAAAGCAAAGTATATCAGCGATATAAAATTTCTTCCCAGCGACCTTGAATTGGCTATTCAGAACCTCGATGAATACCAGTTAGATACTCCGTACCGCGAAGGCGGATGGACTGTAAAGCAACTGGTGCATCATGTGGCAGATTCTCATATCAACGCTTATATTAGGTTTAAACTGGCATTGACCGAAGACAATCCAACTATAAAACCATACGAAGAAAAAGATTGGGCGAAGCTGCAGGATACTTTCACTGTGCCGGTAAACGTATCGGTTACTTTGCTGCATGCGCTTCACCGACGCTGGACTGCGATAAACGAAAATATCAGCGAAGACGAGTTTACAAACTGCGCTGTTTTTCATCCCGAACACCAAAAGAAAATGTCTCTCTGGCATCTGCTCGGCATGTACGCCTGGCATGGCAAACATCATGTAGCCCATATAAACAAACTGAAAGAGCAAAAGAACTGGTAATAAATGGAAAACAAAAGTTTGAAGTGGAAGACCCTTTCCTCTGAATATCTCTTCAACGACAAGTGGCTAAAGGCACGAAAAGACAAGTGCCAAAGACCCGACGGTAAAATAATTGATCCGTATTATGTGATGGAATATCCTGAATGGGTAGCCGCGCTTGCTTTTACAAAGGAAGGCAAAGTAATACTGATAAAGCAATACCGGCATGCAATAGGCGAGGAGTGTTATGAGCTTGCGGGTGGCTGTGCAGATGCAACTGACAAGGATTACGAACAGGCTGTAAGAAGGGAGTTGCTCGAAGAAACAGGTTACACTTTTGAAACCGCAACCTATCTTGGCCGCACCTCCGCCAATCCTTCTACCAACTCAAACTGCCTGCACATGTTTTTGCTCACAGGCGGCGAAAAATTGCAGGAGCAGCAGTTGGATGCGAATGAAGAAATTGAAGTGCTGGTTGTAGAATTTGAGACATTCAAACAAATGTTGCTTGAAAACAAATTCATTCAGTCCATGCACGTCGCAACTATTTTTTTTGCCTTGAAAAAGCTGGATCTGCTGAAGCTGGTGTAAATCTGATGGGAAGGATTTGAAGATGATTTTTGGGTAGCGGGCTGCATAACTTTTTTCAGCATCGTTGTGACACTCACTTTTACTTACAGGTATTCTATTCATCTTTTCGCATGTTTTGCTTTAACTATCGGGTAAAACAAAACAGCCGTCAAAAAAATTTGACGGCTGTTTTAATGGAAAGAATTTGCTTATAAAATATTGATTAAGCGACTTGGTTTTTGTTTCACTTCTTCCCGTTTTGGTATCAGCAGGTGAAGCACACCATTTTCGTATTTCGCCTGTATTTTATCGGCATCTACAGCTTCTCTTGACAGTTGAAAACTTCTCTGGAAAGACTGATAGCTAAATTCTTTGCGGCTGTAACGTTCGTTGCTCTTTTCTTCGTGCTCCTGTTTTTGCTCAGAACTTATTTTAAGCATATTGTTGTTCAGTTCTACTTTAAAATCTTCTTTTTTCATTCCGGGAGCAGCCATTTCAACAACAAAGTTTTCGGCTGTTTCTTTTACGTTTACAGCAGGAAGAGTTGTTCCTGATGTAGAAAAATTTGAATTACCCCAGTCAAATAAATCTTTGGTAAAGAAGTCGTCAAATAAACCTGGCAAAGAGTTGATCAGGTTTCCGTTTCTTTTTTCGAGTGTCATAATAGCCTCCTTTTAAAAAATGATTTAATGTTGTTTTCGAAGGATATAAATCAAGCGAAATGCCAACGCATAAAATCTGAAACTTTTTCAGAAAGGACGATTTAATTTGTCAGTTTGTAAGAAAAAATGACAATCGTGCCTATCGCTCGGATATTAGTCGTCCAATTTCTTCTTTGATTTCGTCTATCACTTCTTTGTTTTGAATTTCTTTCTTGTCGCTAACTTTTGCAGAAAAAAGATAGAACACTTTCCCGCCAAAAACCTGGGTGAATTTCTTATGTGTGTCTGCTTGTAAGTTGTATTCTTTGAAAATTTCGGGAAGCTGGATGCCGCTGTTCACAGGCTTAATTTGCAAGCCGACATACTTTTCGCCAACTTGAATGAAGAAGTCCACATTGAATAATCTATCCCATTCGTCTGGTGCCGGATGTATCTGTACGCCTAATATGTTTTGTAGTTGTCCGTAAACAGTTTGTATTTCGGTAATATAACCGTCAAAAGTTCGGTCAATAACAAGCTGTACAATGTAATCAATGCAATCTTGTTCTGTCACTGCTGCAACTTCTGCCTGTACGACCTCGGTAATCTTGACGTACAATTTCTTTCCTAAATCCTCAATGTGTTCCTTCGGTTTTACGTTTTGAAAATAATAACCGCGCCATTCATCCATCGTTTTTGGTGAGCATTTGCGAATAGCTTCGGAAGTTGCTCCAACGTTTCTTTTGAAATTAAGCTGGAAGCGGTTCATTACGCTGTTCAAAATCCACTCTTTGGCCATTCGCTTGTTGTAAAAGATTTAGAAATTTAGTTTTGTACTTGAAATCAAATTCATTATCCACTTGTACTAAACCATGCTTAATCAGGTGAGCATTAAGAAATGTTTTATTTTCAAGGTAGAGATAACATAACAGGTTATTTTCGTTATCGTACTTAATATTATCGTACTTCAAAAACACTTTTTTGCCTTTGGTCTTGCTTCGTAAAAATTCAGTTGCTTTTCCGTTGATTTGCTCGTCCTCTTTCACCCCAAGCAGCTTCACTGTTAAGTCATTGCTCAATCTTACAAGAACCGGACTTATAACTTCCTTAACCGTGAAAAATTCTTCTCTTTTACCACTGCCTTCCTTGTCAAGCCTGGAGCCAAATTGAAGCTTCTTAATGTCAATTTTTTTATCCAGTTTATGAGGGTCGGTAAAAATGTAAGGCAGCATTTTTATTTGCTCATCAAAGTTTGTAATGATTGGTTCTCTGGAAACAAACTGATAGGTTGTGCCAATTAAATCAGGCTGATTTGCCCCAATCTTTTCCCTCAGAATTTGGATAAATTCAGGGTTAATTTCAAAAGAAGCAGAATTGCGTTTTAAGTTTTTAGCTGCTGATGGTGTAGTGCCGCTTCCGGCAAAAGGGTCTAAAACATTTTCGCCCTGAAAAGAAAACATTTTTATTAATCTTCTTGGCAATTCTTCGGGAAACATGGCAATATGATTATTCTGCCTCGCCCCTGCAAAATTCCAGTGACCTGCGAAAAACGTATTCCATTCTTCGCCGGTCATTACAGAAGCTGCTTTTTGTTCTTTCGTCGGTTTGGGTGCGTCGCCTAATTTTTTAAAAAGTAAAATGAATTCGTAGTCAAGTTTCAAAATGCCATTTCTTGGATAAGGGTAAGAACCCATTTGAATGCCTCCGCCTGTTGTATTTGAAGTTGTGACTTTCTGCCAAATTATAGCACCCATGTAATCAAACCCTATACTCTCACAGAATTTGATAATTTCCTCTCTTATGGGAATGACTTTGTATCTGCCGTAATAAACAGAACGGGCAAATTGGTCGCCTATGTTCACACAAAGCCTACAGCCGTTGTGCAGCACACGATAACACTCTTTCCAAACAAGATTTAGATTGTTGATATACGCTTCATAGCTGTCGTGAAAGCCTATCTGGTTATCTGAACCGTAATCTTTTAGCTGCCAATAAGGTGGCGACGTAATAGCAAGGTGCATAGAATTGTCCTTCAATTCCAGCATTTGCCGGCTGTCTCCATTAATGATTTTATGAAAAGTACTCAAATCGTCTGTCGTTAAGCGACAAATTTACGGTTCTCAAAACTGGTTTCATTGCAATGTTGACAACTTGCAGACTTTCAAAGTTTATATTTTACTTTTCTTCAAAAACCTGGTATTTAAAAGAATTGACGATGCTGTCAGTCCGGTTACAAAGCCCAGCCAAATACCTGATGCTCCCATGTGTAACCTGAAAGCCAGGAAGTAACCAACAGGAATACCGATCAGCCAATAGGCGATGGCAACAAATAGGGTGGGTGTTCTTACGTCCTTCATACCTCTTAGCAGTCCCACACCGATTGATTGTGTTGCATCCGAGATTTGAAATAGTGCAGCAAAAACCAGTAAAGAAGAAGAAACAGAAGCAACAGCAGCGTTGTTGGTAAATAATACCGGTAGCCGATTTCTTAATACTATAAATGAAACCGCACAAATAAGACCATACACTAAACCGCCTGCAATATTGCTGACGCCAATGTTTCTTAGTTGTTGTCTTTCGTTTCGCCCATAAGCATTGGCTACCCGTATTGAACCTCCAAGCGCTAACCCCGAAGCGGCCATAAAAGTAGCTGTCGCAAGGTTGAGCGCTATTTGGTGCGCTGCCTGCGAGGTAGCCCCGAGCCAGCCGATCATGATGCCCGACACTGCAAAGGCTGCTACTTCCATTCCATATTGCATGCTGGTAGGAATGCCGATTTGCAGCAACTCTTTCCACGTTTTTGCATCCATCTTCCAGGCTGTTTTTCTTAATTGAATGTAAGGCACAAATATCCTGTGATTCAGAACAATGATGACCAGTGTCGTTGCTATCAGGCATCTGGTGATCAACGTGCCTAATCCTGCGCCTGCTAATTCCATTCGGGGGAAACCAAACCTGCCATAAATTAAAACCCAATTTATACCGGCATTCAGGGGCAATGAAATGAGTGACAATGTCATGGCAGTTTTGGTAAACTCCAGCCCGTCGCAGAACTGTTTGACCGAAGTAAAAATCAACATCGGAATAAGAGACAACGATAGCAATTTAAAAAACGGAAGCGCCAGTCTTGCCACATCATTGTCCTGCCCCAAATGAAATAAAAGGTTTCGTGAAGAAACCAACGTTACTGCCAGGAAAACGGCAAAAACCGATGACAAAAGAACGCCGTTGAATAAAACTTTTGAAGCCTGAAAAACATTTTTCTGTCCATTGGCAATAGCTGCAAGCGGTGATATTGAAATGGCCATTCCCATGCCTACGACCTGTGGAATTGAGATAACATTTAAAACCAGCGAAGAAGCAGCTAACTGACGGTAATCAACTGCGCCGATCATCGCACTGTCAATCAATCCCAGACCGATCTGTGAAATATTGCTGATAATGAGAGGTAAAGCAATTTTTAATGTTTTGGAAAACTCTTTGAACATGGGCCGCAAAACTACTATTTCCCGTATTGCTAAAACGACGATTTATATAGCCACAAAGGCGCGAAAGCACAAAATATTTTTCTTAATTAAAACTTAGAGCCTTTGTGTCTTTGTGGCTAAGCGAGATGAATAAAGATTTTCAGTAAAAGTGAGTGACACAACGATGCTGATGAAAGTTGAAATGCCGGTTAACAAAACATTTTATTCCTCCCAAATCTGTTCAACCAGTTTTTTGGCATTGCTGTCATTGTCAAACATGGTGTCGAGTAAATGATGACGAATGGCTATTTCCTCCTGGTCAAAGGTTTTGTCGTACAACTCATGTATGGCCGTTTTAAATTCCTGCGCAACAGTAGCAATGTAACATGCTTTTTCAAGACCGGTTCCATCAACCGTTACCGGGTTAACTATACAAAAACGACCGTTGAACAAGGCATTCAGCAGCTTTATTTTTATACCCGTAGAATTATAAGATGGAATGAGATTAATGTGAGCTTTAGTAATTAAATCCTGCATTTCGTTCCCGTCAGGATTAGCGATCAGGCAATTTGTGTTTTTGCGTTCAACAAGCCTGCTCAAACCTGCAGAAGGATTTTTGCCTGCAATCACAAAAGGAATGGTTAAGTCATTAAAAACGTGTTTTAAAAGCCAGGTAGCCGCCTTTTCATTTTCAGCTACACTCAGGTCGCCATGATAAAGACAAAAGCTGCCTTTACCTGCCTCTGTGTTCACTTTCCATCCTGGTAAAAAAAGAGGTAAAAAACTTACTTTGTCACATCCCAGCTTTTTATAAATCGCTGCATCTTTTTGGGTAACAGGTATAAAAGCCGCTTTCTTCGCAATACACTTTTCATATTGTTTCAGCAACAGGCTTTCCCATAAGAAATATCCTTTTTTCAACGGAGAAGTTTCGTTTTTATACAAATGCCTATAGTAGATGTGCTCTACATTATGCAGCCGCACAAAATATTTTCGCCGGGTAAACCTTTTATCATTTAGCAGGTAAGTGCAGTGAACACCTTCCATCAGTATAGCATAATTGTCTTTAGACAACGTTTCGAGCAACCGCTTATTGCTGCGGCTTTTTACAATATATGGATATTTTATTGAAAAGGAAGCAAGACCGTTTTTTCTCGGATAATAGTCGACGCTTTCGCAATATTTATGTAACTCAGGCTGCTCGCCCCGTCCATATTCAAAACAGTGTAAGTGAATTTTTACACCCTGTTTCTGCAGTGCAGGAAGTTTATAGAACAAGTCGAAAACACCACCATAATCAACAGGATAGGGAACGTTTAAACAAATTATATGAAGATGATTTTCCAATCTTTGTTTCTTTTATTGAGCCGGCATTTGTACTTTCTTCATCATCGTTGTGTCACTCACTTGTACGATTTGCTCTTTACTTGTACACCCTTCACCTTTGACCTTTCACCTTTGACCTTTGCCCTTTCACCCTTCAAAAACTCTTTTATAAAAATCAAGCAATACTTTTTCTTCGCTTTGCCAGTTTAATACCCCGCGTGCTTTCTCACAATTTTGCTGCAGGGTATTGTAGTAAACATCATTATTAAGAAGATTGTTTAAAGCATTTGCAATTGTTTCGGCCCTGGTATCGCTGATCAGGCAGGCAATTCCGTATTCGTCATTTATCATTCTGTATTGAGGATAGTTAACACAAACCTGGGGAACACCTGCCATCATGTAATCGAAAAAACGGTTAGAGAGAGACTGGTATTGATTTAATCCGGTTCCCTCAAACAACATAACTGCTGCATAAGCCGTTGGTGTCAGCGTTCTCAGTTCTTCAGGCGGAACCATTCCTCTTAATTCTACCTTGTCTTCAACTGCTTCATTTTTAATAAGTTGCTGAACCTGCTTAAAAAAGTTTCCGTCGCCGCAAATAACTAATCTTGCTTTTACACTTTTCATAGCAGGTATAAGTGTTTCAAAACTTCTTCCTTCGTTTACTGCTCCCTGGTAAATAATAAATGGTTCTGCTTTATCAGGAGTATGTTGTAATCTGGAAAACTTTGGAAGATTTCTAACAACAGCATATTTAACACCATATCTTTTCTTAAATTCAGTTGCAATAAAAGTATTAACGGTATAGCCTGATGCAAATTTTGGTACCGCATATTTTTCAACTCTCAGCCATAGTTTGTAAATGGATAGCCTTGTTACAATTTCTTTCAATTCTGTAAAAAGTTCATGGGCATCATACACCCGTTTCTTTTTACGGAATACTGCCGCAAAATAATTGGGTAATATCGTATCGAGGTCAATTGCGCAGTAGCAATCAGTTGATAGAAAGAGTAATACAATAAGAAGCCTTAGATTAAATTCGATATACATTAATTTACCTGTGGTAAAAAAACAGGAAATTCTTTTTGCACTATATACTTCATTTTTTAATGGAAGAGAGGTGGAAAGCTTTCGCCCGATCAAGGTAACATGATAACCTGCGGTGGCAAGTGAACTGCAAATACGCTGCATCCGCTGGTCGTAAGTCAAGTCATTGATAACAGTAAATGTAATTCGCTTCAAATAAAGGTTGTTGTGGCGCAAATATACTCGGTTATCATGCTCGGGGGAAAGCTTACTGTAAAAGTCAGGCGTTCTTTTTTGGCTTAAAGTTCCTTAGATTAATCTTCATCCTGTATCTTTATTTCTATCTTCTCAAAAAGTATAGTAACTCATCCTAATTTATATCTGTCTATGCTACCAAAACTACTCCTGTCAATTTTTTTAGGATTTGCATTCGCTTCATTATTTGCACAGCAAAAAGGTTATTACCGCACTCCCTGCATTCAACAGCGTTGACTATGCAGTACAGAATTAAAAAATTTGAACTTATAAAATCCGAACAGATATGAAGAAAATTAGCTTGCCAATATGTATAATTTTTTTGGTGCTTTGTGCACAAGGCTTTGCCCAGGATAATCAACTTACGGCAAAAGAAAAGAAAGACGGATGGAAACTTTTGTTTGATGGCAAAACAACCAATGGCTGGAAAGGCGCTTTTATTCCTGGCTTTCCTGCCAAAGGATGGAAGGTAGAGAACGGTACTTTAATGGTGGAGTCTTCCGGCGGCAAGGAGTCGACTAATGGAGGCGATATTATAACACTGAATGACTACAGCGACTTTGAATTGTCTGTTGATTTTAAAATTACTGAGGGCGCTAACAGCGGTATCAAATATTTTGTCGATGCAGCGCAACCAATTCCTGCCGATCCAAAATCTGCCATTGGTTTAGAGTTTCAGTTATTGGATGATGCAAGACATCCTGATGCTAAACTTGGCAAGAATGGCAACAGAACGGTTGGTTCGCTCTACGATTTAATTCCTGCCATTTATAACAAGCCTGCAACACCAATCGGCCTATGGAACAATGCACGGATTGTATCGAAAGGAAGTCATGTTGAGCATTGGCTCAATGGCATAATGGTCGTGGCTTATGAGCGTGGAAGCGAAGCCTTTAAAGCATTGGTGGCAGATAGTAAATACAAGGCTTTACCGGGTTTTGGATTATTTGCCAAAGGAAGAATACTACTGCAGGATCATGGCAATGAAGCTTATTTTAAAAATATAAAGATCAGGGTGTTGAAGGGTGGTGATAATACAACCGGTAAATTGCTCAAAGCGACCCCGGGAGTGGTATCTTATACCTACCGCAACAGTTTTCAAAACAATTTTTCTGCAACCCTTGATACCATAAAATCTTTGGGCATCACCAATATTGAATTCTCCAATCTCTTTGGTAAAACTGCTGTTGAAATAAAAAAGTGGCTCGATGAAAGAGGGATGCACTGTACATCTTACGGAACCAGTTACGATGATGCAGTTAATAAAACAAAACAGGTGGGTGAGATCGCAAAAACATTAGGCGCTTCGTATGTACGTGTCGCATGGATACCTCACGACGCGAAAATTCCTTTCACTTTAGAGACTGCAAAAAAAACAGTGGAAGATTACAATAAAACAGGCAAGATTTTTAAGGAAGAATATGGCTTAACCTTTTGCCATCACAACCATGGCTACGAGTTTGTGCCTTTTGAAAAAGGAACATTTTTCGATTACCTCGTAACCAACACAAACCCTGACTACGTAAGTTTTGAAATGGATATACTATGGGTTGTTCATCCCGGAAAAGACCCGGTTGAGTTACTAAAAAAATATCCCAGCCGTTTTAAACTAATGCACGTAAAAGATCTGCGTAAAGGTGTGGTGGGTGACTTCTCAGGCGGTACCGATGTAGACAATGATGTGGCTCTGGGCAGTGGTCAGATAAATATTGCAGCAATAATAAAAGCCGCACAAAAATCAGCCATTCAAAATTTTTATATTGAAGATGAAAGCAGCCATGTAAATATACAGGTGCCGGTAAGTCTTGCTTTTTTAAAAGGGCTGTAAGAGTAAGTCCACTGGAGAAATTAGACGGTACGCACTTGCTAAATTTTGTGCAGGCGATCAGGGGAAAGGAACCGATTAATGCACCAATTGCCGAAGGGCACAAATCAACATTGTTGCCGCAGTTAGGAAATATTGCCTACCGTGTAGGAAGGGCTCTGCATTGTGATCCTTTAAATGGTCGTATTATAAATGTCAAAGAAGCAATGGGTTTGTGGCAAAGAGAATATGAAAAAGGTTGGAGACCGAAAGTCTGATATTTATCGTTATGCTACTGATAATACAGGGATATGAGCTGCTATGAAAAGATGCGGTACAAGGGAGTGACACAACCTAAGCAGAAGAAAGAACAAATGTTTGCCCCCCAAAATTTTAAGTTAATAACATTGCTACGCAGGGGATAAAAAAGAGAGTAGATTTTTTTTGAACCAAGCCAATTGCTGCTATGAGTCAGCCTTGCGTCGCACTCTTGTGCTTTTTATTCTTTATTCGACAAGCCAGGCAGTCAATGATTTATCCCTCAATAACTATATTAAGTAAAATACAAAACTCAATACATACAAACGCAAAATTTATAGCGAAGTCCTGACTAATCATTTTTGCATTACTAATTATAGAACTGCCAATTTTTTTTATAAATCGGTTCTACTTAGATATTTCCTCTTTTAGCTTTCATTATCATAAGCTTTTAATGACCTGTTGAATCGCAATTTCTTTAAACCATTCAATTGCTCAGTCTGCAACTGGTATTTCTCTATTTCCTGTTCTCCAACATAAAAAAATAAGAGTCAATTGTAAATGTCAATGTATTATTTCAATTTATCCCAGTATGCTTTTCTGTAGTTTAAAGGACTTGTGTTGTGCATCATTTTAAAATACCTGTGAAAGTTAGAAACGTTATTAAAGCCGCATTCGTAGCATACATCCACAATTGTTTTATTGGTTTCTATCAATAATTTAGCCGCATGGTTAAGCCTTAATTCAGTTAAGTAATTAATAAATGTTTTTCTTGTTCTTTGTTTAAAAAATCTTGAAAATGAATTCTCTGCCATCTTAGCCACTTTAGCTGCGTCTGCAAGGGTAATGTTTTCGCCAAAGTTTTTAATTACAAATTTCAATACATCGTCCATTCTTTCAGATTCTTTTTCATTCAGGCCTGCTATCCCACCTCCTGAGATAAATTCGTAATCTTTGGTTTCCGACATCACCTGTAGTATCTCTAATAATTTCAAATACCTTAAAAAGCCTTTCAGGTTCTTAAGCTCAAACAATTTATCGCTGATTATTTTATTGGTTGTACCTGTAATGTCAAGCCCACGTAAACTCTTTTCGAATAGCTGTTTTACTTTTTTTGTTTCTGGTAACGATAAAAAATTTTGACCAAAAGAGGTTTCTAAAAAATGAACAACAATAGAAGTTGCTTTCAATGTTGATGTTGGCTCGTAGTAGTCTGGGTTATTACGGTATAAGTGTGGCAGGTTAGGACCGATCAAGGCAAGATTGCCGGGTTTAAAGTTGCTTATATTGTCGCCAATGAACCGTTTGCCCGTACTTTCTGTAACCAGTACTATCTCATATTCAGGATGAAAATGCCAGGGCGTGGGATAATAATTGTACTCAAAAAATTTTACTACAAAACTTTCCTCCGCATCTTTAGGCAAATGTTCAAGCAGTGGTTTCATTTGAATAAAGTTGTTTTATCAAACATACTATTACTTCTTCAAATAGAAAAAGTGTTTGAAAAGTACATTTTTTAAACAGTATTTAGCAATGTTGCTCTTTGGCAAGATTATATCTTAGCTGTATTAATTCAACCTAAAATAATTGCCATGCCAGTTTCAAATCTTTCCCCCGAACAAATACAAGCATTTAACAAAGACGGTTACATAATTATCAAAAACTTTTGCAGCAGGCAGGAGATTGATAAATTATACGGTACTGCTACCGGTGCCGACGTCATGCTTAACAATGCATTAGATTTAAACGATCAGTCGGGAAAAAAAACAAAACTCTCTTTGTGGTTTACACCCGGAGACGATGTATTTGGTTATTTAACCCGCAGTAAAAAAATTGTAAACGCTGTTGCTCAGTTATTAGAAAGCGATGCACCCGTTTGTCATTTCCATTCTAAATTAATGCAGAAGGAACCCAGGGTTGGCGGTGCATGGGAGTGGCATCAGGATTACGGTTACTGGTACAAAAACCAATTTATGTTTCCAAACCAAATGATGAGCGTGATGGTTGCTTTAACCCATGCCAATAAAGAAAATGGCTGTTTGCAGGTCATTAAGGGTTCACATAAATTAGGCAGGGTAAACCATGGGTTTGCCGGTGAGCAGGTAGGTGCCGACATGGTAATGGTAAATAACGCCTTAAAAACCATGGAATTGGTTTATACTGAACTGGAAGCCGGCGATGCCCTGTTTTTCCATAGCAATTTGTTACACCGCTCCGAAGCCAACTTGTCTGAATATCCCCGCTGGTCAATTATTTCCTGCTATTCTTCCCAATCAAATCTTGCATACAACGAAACGTCTTCTTCGTGGCATACGCCTGTTAATGTAGTACCCGATGAAGCTATTTTAGAATGGGATGCAACCTCTCTGTCAGATGCAGATTTTTTGAAGAAGGAAAACGACCCTGCCTTGAAAGAAACCGGATGGGAGAAATCTGTCGTTGTTGCGTAGACGAAAGCACAGCATTGGTAATTAGTATGAAATGAAAGTCAGGTTCTAAAACTTTCGATGTTCAATCAAATTAATATTTATGAAAATGCACGCACTTACTATCGACAGCGAACAGAATGGCTGGAAGCAAACACCGTTATTGAAGCACTGCAGATGTACATGGCAGTCACGGCAATTGAATTGATGGAATTCAATAACAATGATGATATCAAAGATGTATCAAAAGAAAAATGGCCGAGTTAAAAGTAGATTAATTGAGGCAGCTTTAATATCTGCATCTCATAAAGAATGTGTAGGTCTACTTCTCTTCCACCTTCTTCAAAAATTGTTTTTCCAAATCATTAATTGCTTCATCGTATCCTTTTCTATCTATAAAAGCAGCAGGGTTATAGCCATCTCCCGGCTTATGCTTGTTGTAAAGGTCAAACTGGCTGGCGTGCGAGGAGAGCCAGATATCGAATGACAGCTTTTTCATTGCATCAAAAGTGTATGTATAATCATTTGCAATACCTGGGTAAGCAGGTATGTCAGAAAACTTCTTGTCTGTAACTATTGTCGGCATGTTGGCTATCAGTACCCTGTAAGATTTGCGTTCGTCTTTTACATAAAACAAAAAGCTGCACGAACCTTTGGTATGACCCGGATGGTGAAGCATAACAAGTCTCATATCCCCTAATTTTATAGTATCGCCATTGTGCAATAAACGGTCAGCTTTAACAGGTTCATACTTGCTTGTATCGCCGCCCAAAGCGTAATCAGAACGGCCGCCATCCGTCAAAACTCCAGAATCTTTTTCATCCACCATCATTTTGGCTCCCGTTAATTTTTGTATGGCTGCCATTGCCCCTACATGATCATAATGAGCCTGTGTTGTTAACAGTATCTTAGTATCGCTGAGTTCAAAGCCCAACGCTTTGATGCTGGCTTTAATCATCGATGCTGAGGCAGCAAGGCCCGTATTAATGAGAATATTTCCTTTGGGTGTAGTAATTAAATAGCAAGCCAGGTCATAAGTGCCTACATAATACAAGTTACCCGCAATGCGAAAAGGTTGGTAAGGCCTGGACCAGTCTGCAGGTGTGTTTTGCGGCTCTGCTACTTTTTGTGCAGATACCATATAATTGACGGACAAAAGACCGATTACCAGTGTTGCTATCTTGAGTGTGGATGTAGGCATTTGAAAATAGCTTTCTCTTACTTTTAAAATCATGCATAACTTATTTTACTCCGTTCTTATCGTCCCACCAGCCTTTCATCTTTCTTATGTATAGTATCTGACCGGTGTGATAAGCATTGTGCGTGCCTATATGTGCAATAGTAGAATACCAGGCCGATAGTTTCTTTTCATCTGTAGCCATTACCACAGCCTCCCATTCTGTAAGCAAACTGTCTAATCTTCGAACCGTGGCCGGCCACGTTGTTTTGTCAACAGCCGTAAAGGTTTCTTTGTTGTTACCATCAAATGCCCCAGGTTTTATGCCTTTGAATTTATCAAGCGATTGCTTGTTCCAAAAAATAAGGTGGGTTGTAATCTGGGCAATAGAATGATTGTCGCTGCTGTCTTTCCAGTTAGCCTGCTCTGCAGTAAGGCCTTCTACAGCAATACCGGCAGGTACAAACCAGTCTTTGGCATTATGCGTGGTCTTTAGCTGCTCCAATAGAATTGACTTTAGAGACGGTGCAGAGTCTTTTTGCGCGTTTAATATGCAAACGATGGAGGTAAACAACAAAGTAAATAACCACTTCATACAAATCGTTTTTAAGTGAATGAATAAGTAAGGCGGGGTGAAAATATTTAATTACCAGCTAATGATTTTAAAACCTGCTAATTATTACATGAACGGTTTGCAGTGACTTACAGGCTGCCCAGAAGGAAGATTTTATTTTGCTTTGTCGAAGGCTGTTTAAACTTCGCACTGCATAAAACGCGTAATGGCTTTTTGGAGCCGAACTTTATTACTACTATGAGGCATCGTTGCGTCGCACACTTATACGCTTTGTTCAATTCTGAGCAATGCGTAAATACCATGCTTCAAGTATAAAATGAAATGTTGCTGTTATATTGCATTTGTAGTTTTCTTTTCTTCAGGAGGTGGAAGGAAAAAAGACAGAAAAGAAGGTAGAAAAAAGAAAAACGATATGATAAAAAGAATAACCCTTGTAATCAATGCTAAACAAAGAGTTACAAGGGTTAGTAAGTGCCCGGGACTGGAATCGAACCAGCACATCCTTGCGAACGGCAGATTTTGAGTCTGCTGCGTCTACCAATTCCGCCACCCGGGCTTTCTTTTTTAGTCATTGGTCATTTAGTCAATAAGGAAGAAATTTTCTTGTTCCTGAATGACTTACTGACTCAATGACTATTTTAACGGGCTGCAATATTAAGCCATCATTGCAAAGATGCCAAAATCCTGTTGAGATATTTTTTCTTGTAGTAGTACTCTTTCACTTTCAGTAATTCGGCTGTGGTTGTTTTGCCTTCTTCATAGCCTTCGACGATTCCCTTAACCGGAGCGTATATTTCTTCCTGCACATCAGCTATCGATGTTTTCAGCTTTGCTATTGCCGGTTCATCATCCTCCATTTTTGCATCCATCATTTGTTCATTTAGTTCCATCATCTCCATTAAAAAGGCTGGCGGAAGATTGTATTTTTCTTCTTCCTCAAGCAATTCTTTCAGTTGCAAAACATATTTAATTGTTTCATCCCTGTTTTGAAAGATCTTAAAAGCTTTGTTTACCTGCGATGATTTTTCCAATGCTTTGGCTTGCTCAAACTCATTTTCCTGTGTATAAAAATCCGGATGGTATTTACGGCTTAACACATAAAATTTTTGTTTTAGCTGCTGCAGGTCAGGCTGTAAGCTTACGGGTATTTCAAACAATTCAAAATGATTCATCTTTAATTTTTTAGCCACGAAGGCGCAAAGATGCATAAAGCTTTTGGTTTGACTGATCTTTTAAAATGTAGTATTCCTTTTTACATTCAACTATGATTTAAGAAACAAAGTCATTAACTTAAGAATGTTGTACAGGTAATGCA
>CAXUMK010000084.1:0-11029 GCA_964251885.1 uncultured Segetibacter sp.
TTATTTACTTCCTCAATGCAACGGCAGCTTACAATAGAATGTCAAACCTGCTGAATTTACAAAATGACCGATTACTTATCATTGGTAAAAAATTGTTTAAAAGGAAAAGCGGCTGCTCAAAAGCAACTGTATGAAGAATTCGCTCCTACAATGCTGGGGGTCTGTTACCGTTATACAAAAAGCCTGCATGATGCAGAAGATGTGCTGCAGGAAGGTTTTGTCAGGGTTTTTAAATTTTTGCATCAGTACAATAAAGAAGGAGAATTAGGTGCATGGATAAGAAGAATTATGGTAAATACTGCTTTGAATTATTTAAAGAAAAGTCAGAAATACCAGCACGAATTATTGTTTGATAAAACTGAGATGGTTGCGGTAACTGCTGATGATCCCGAAGTGATCTTACATGCAAAGGAACTCGCTGAATTAATAAGGCAATTGCCGACGGGCTACCAGGCAATTTTTAACCTGTATGCAATAGAAGGCTTTTCACATGCTGAGATAGGGCAGATGCTCGGCATCAGTGAAAACACATCACGCTCCCAATATATGAGGGCGAGACATTTACTCATTAGCTGGATTACAAATACATCCGGAAATAAAAATAAGGTGTATGCAAGAAAATGAATTTGAAAAAAAGGTCAGGGAAAAAATGGAAGGGCTGCATCTGGCGCCGGGAGAAGAGGTGTGGGAAAAAGTTTCGGCAGGCATTTATAAAGAAAAAAGAAAGAGAAGATTTTTAATTTTTCTATTTGCTTTTGCTCTTCTTTCAGGAATGGGAGGAATATTTTTATATATCGGCGCAAACAAAACCAAACCTGCTTTGGCTTTTAAAAATGATGCTGCACCACACCAAAAGCCATCAGCTAAAACAGGAACAGATATAGAAGGTAAGGTAGCTTCTGTTGAAAAAAATTCTTTCGGTAAAACAATACATCTTACTTCCGAAACAACTCTTAAAGAGAGAAAAAAGAAAGAACAACAAGGGATCAGCCGTAAGCAATTATACGGCAGTAAAAGGAACATTGAAACAAAAAAGCCATTTCAACTATCGGCGTCAGCAACAGTTTCAATGAAACAAACCGAAGTCAAAAGTAATGCACCTGTTAAGAGTACTGAAGCAGTTGTTTCTACACCACAACCTGCACAAACTGAGTTGACAGAGCAAAACAAACCAGCAACAAAATCGATTACGGGGAAGGATATTGTAAGCGTAGTACCTTCAACCAAACCAATTACTGAAACAAAGAAAGATACTGTTAAACCAGTCGTAATGGAGAGCAAACCAGCGCCGAAAATAAAGACACCATCAAGTAAAAAATGGAATGCAGGTTTTACAGTTTTCAGCGGAATATCAAATAATCTTTCACATCTTAATATATTTTCTTTTGGCAGCGCCAGTAATTTATATTCTTCTTCTCCCGGTACTGTTACAAGCGGAAATCCAGGAACTTCGACTTCTATAAGTAGTCTCAACTATAAAAGTAGCTTCTCTTATGGTTTTGGTTTTTACCTGAAGAAGCAGTTAAGTAAAAAAATAAATTTCTCCTCAGGAGTGAATTATCATTTTGCCTCAGCCTCTTCGCTTGTGGGCAATGTTGTAGACTCATCACTTAATTTCTTTAATGCAGTTTTGAATCAGAGCACGACGGTCAATAGATACTTCAGCGTTGGTAATTCAATAAAATATACCAATAAGTATTACATGCTCGAATTGCCTTTGAATGTCTTCATCCGGTTAAACAAAAATCAGGAAAGACCAATTTTATTAAGCGCTGGCATGTCGCCCGGCTATCTCATTCACTCTAAGGCTTTGTATGCAAACAATACGCAAAACGTATACTATACCAATAACGATCAGTT
Organism: uncultured Segetibacter sp.; assembly: GCA_964251885.1. Taxonomy (GTDB): domain Bacteria; phylum Bacteroidota; class Bacteroidia; order Chitinophagales; family Chitinophagaceae; genus Segetibacter. The sequence goes on from CAXUMK010000084.1 coordinate 1,861, forward strand.
TAAAAAATTGTATCTCGGACTGCAGACAGGCCTTCAGTTCACCTTTTATAATGCACATCATTTTGATGTAACTGCCGGCCCCGAAGTTTGGTACGGACTAAGTAATATGGCGAAATCTGCTACCAATACAAATCAGCATCTTTTAAGAGCAGGAGTTGGGGTGAAGGTTACCTTAAAATAGTAAAATATTGTTCGTCATTGCGAGGCACGAAGCAATCCCATTGTGTTTAAGCAGTCTTACTATTGCAAAGGGGATTGCTTCGTCGTTCCTCCTCGCAATGACGATCGCAAGGCACAAGTCTAAAAAATGCAACAGCAAGACATAATCTTTGCGTCTTTGCGCCTTTGCGTGAAACTTCATCTTTCTACATTTAAGTCAAACGAGGAGAAGCAGCAACACATTAAGAATTCAAAATCTTTTGTTACTCCAATTACAAGCTTTTAAACCTTTTCTTTACACAAACCAAAGACATTTTCGTCCCCTAAAGGATGAAAGTGTCTTTCGTTTTGTGGCATAATGTTTTTTCATTATGAATTTTACTGTAGAGTTAGAATACAGAAATCACCAAATCACCAAATCACAAATCACCAAATCATCAAAATCACCATTATGAAAGCAGCAAGAATTCACGGACCCAGAAATGTTTCTTACGACACAGTAGATGATCCAAAGATCGAACAAAGCCGTGATGCCATTTTAAAAGTAACAGCAACCGCTATTTGCGGGTCTGACTTACATATTTATTCAGGTGGATTACCACAACCTCGTCCCATGACGCTCGGTCATGAGTTTATGGGCATTGTAGAAGAAGTAGGTTCTGGTGTCACTAACCTTAAAAGAGGCGATCGTGTAGTGGTTCCTTTTCCTATCGCCTGTGGTCATTGTTTCTTTTGCGGTCAGCATTTGCCAGGCCATTGCGAAAACAGCAATCCTGATCATTACGGCCCCGAAGGCGGTTTGCTAACCGAAAAGGGCGGCGCTCTCTTTGGCTATACCGATTTATATGGCGGTTACGATGGTGGCCAGGCCGAGTATGTTCGTGTGCCTTATGCAGATTATGGTCCGCGTATTGTTCCAGAAAGCCTCACCGACGAACAGGCATTGTTTCTTACTGACATCTTTCCCACTGGCTATACCGGCATTGACTGGGGTGGCGTAAAAGGTGGTGAAACGGTTGCCATTTTCGGTTCAGGACCGGTAGGTATTATGGCTGCAAAAAGCGCATGGCTTCGTGGTGCGGAAAGAGTGATCATTGTAGATACTTTGCAATACCGGCTCGATAAAGCAAAAGCAACCGCTCATGTAGAAACCATTCTATGGAAAGATGGAGTAAAAGATGTGGTAGAGCAAATTCGTGCAATGACAAATGGCCGCGGCGCCGATGTATGCGTAGAAGCAGTAGGTTTTGAACCCGACCGCAATATTTTGGAGAAGGCTAAAGCGGTCATCAATTTAGAAGCAGGCTCACCTAAAGTCATCGAAGCTTGCATGAGCGCTGTTCGTCGCGGAGGTTTTGTTTCGGTGCTGGGCGTATATCCAACTACTTACGACAATTTCCCGATCGGCCAGTTTTTTGACAAGGGAATTACTTTAAAAGGTGGCCAGGCTCCTGCTCATAAATACATTGATGAATTGCTTGGTTATGTTGTGGCAGGCAAGGTAAAGCTCGATGATATTATTACCCATCGCTTACCGCTTTCACAAATTGCGCATGGTTATAAAATATTCAAGGAAAAAGAAGAAGATTGTGTTAAGGTAGTTCTTGATCCATGGAAATAAATTTGAAATGGAAAAAGGGGTAAACAGGAAACAGTAAAAACATTTTCTTTCTTGTTTCCCCTTTTCTTTTTTGTTGACCGGCAGTTGTTTTTCATTATCATCATCGTTGTGTCACTCACTTGTACAGTTTGTACTTTTTTCTGCTTTTTTTTACAGTAACACACAAGAGAAGCAGTTCAATAAGCTCCCCGCAGGTGTTGGAAGTAAGGTCATAGAAGTAAAGAGTATTACATGCGTGGTATAAAAATTTAAGCTGTAAGAAAAACATTTTTTATGGCAAAGTCTTCAACGACGGTTATTGGAAAGAATGCAGGCGCCGGCGCTGCAAATTCACTATTGAAAGAATTTTTTGTAAGTGAGCTGAAAGACATTTATTATGCTGAAAAGAAAATCGCAAAGACGCTTCCTAAAATGAAAAAGGCGGCAACTACCGAAGAATTGAAAGCGGCTTTTGAAAGCCATCTTACTATGACTGAGGAACAGATTGTACGCCTTGAGCAGGTATTTGAGCTTTTAGGTGAAAAAGCAAAAGCCAAAACATGCGAGGCAATAGAAGGCATTGTAAAGGAAGGCGAAGAGATTATCTCAGAAACCGAATCTAAAACAGCTACAAGAGATGTAGGATTGATATTCGCTGCGCAAAAAGTAGAACATTATGAAATTGCAACGTATGGTGGTCTTGCCCAGCTCGCTGAAACATTAGGACTTACACAGGTTGCCGAGCTGCTGCACACCACATTAGAAGAAGAGAAGCAAACAGATCTATTACTTACAGGCATTGCAGAAAATCATGTTAATTATGAAGCGGCTGAAGAGAAGGTATAATCTACCTTTGAAGAATTAACAAAAAAGCCGCTGATTGCGGCTTTTTTGTTTTGTATAGCTGCTGTGGGTTTACAGGATTTGTCAACATTAACAGCTTTTTTCGGGCTGTTAATTATTATTCTTAGGCATTACTATAATGAAACAATATTTTTGCCTGCATAAATAACAGCAATGGGCGAATCAATAGTATCCTTATCAAACGCTAAAATATTTCAGGGAGAGAATTTGATATTGCAGGACGTTAATATCAACGTGAATAAAGGTGAGTTTGTTTATCTGGTTGGTAAAACCGGAGCAGGCAAAAGCAGCTTATTAAAAACTTTGTACGGAGACCTTCCTTTAAAAGAAGGCAGCGGAGTGGTAGCAGGTTACGATTTGAACCAGATGAACTGGAAAAAAGTGCCATTTTTACGCAGGTCGCTGGGTGTAGTTTTCCAGGATTTTCAGTTGCTGACTGATAGAAATGTGCATGAAAATTTAAAGTTTGTTCTAAAAGCAACCGGTTGGAAGGATAACAAACTGATGGAAGAAAAAATAAACGATGTTTTAGATAAAGTAGGCTTAAAAAGCAAAGGATTTAAAATGCCTTTTGAAATGAGCGGCGGCGAGCAGCAAAGAGTAGATATTGCACGTGCGTTATTAAACTCACCCAAGCTGGTGCTTGCAGACGAACCAACCGGAAACCTCGACCCCGAAACAAGCGATGAAATCATGCAGCTTTTGTTTCAGATTTCCAAAGATTTCAATACAGCAGTTGTGATGGCTACGCACGATTATATCGTCATCAACCGCTATCCCGCACGTATGCTAAAAACTGAAAGAGGACATGTTTTAGACAGTGCTGCGTTAGCTTCTTATTAAATTTTGAAAAGTTTACTTACACTATCAATCACTCATAGTCGCAAATCAATGCGATGCCACTACCTGAAAATCCGCTGCGTATTATAAAATTATTCTTGGAAATACTTCCATAATAATTAACACCACCGCCAGACCAATAAGTGGAAGATAATAAATAAACATTTGTAGCATCTTGTGCATACAAATTAATTCCATATCCTACTCCTTTATAGCCGTATCCTAATGTGAGCGTAGGAATATTAATGATGATATTAGAAGATATATTAAATACGATTGGTACTGCAGCAGTGTCAACATTAAATACAACTGGACTTTTATAAATAAGTGGAGCATCAAAAGTTCCTATACTTAAAAACGGATAAGTCTGATTAGGGGCTCCCTGTAAAATCTCTATCCAAACGTTTATTTTATTCCCGGTTGGATAATTTGTACTAGCTCCCAAAGCAGATTTCCAATCCAAAGAGCTTATAGTCACTTGCTTTAAAACACGGTCAACCACCTTTATCTTTTTACTCAATACAGAAGTTTTTTCATCCTTGTTTGTGGCAGTAAGCGTGAGTAAATAAGTGCCAGATTTAGGATAGTATATTGCCGTTTCCTGATTTCGTGAAGTCATTCCGTTGCCAAAATCCCATACAAACGACTCAGCGTTTGATGAACTATTAATTAAACTATAAGTATCGTAAGTACCAATCGTTAGTGATTGAGACGAATCGCCGTCAAGAGTAAAATTAGCTATAGGGTTAGGAGCAAGAGGCTTTTCCTTTTTACAACTAGTAATGCTGAATACCACAATAGTGATAATTAGTATGATTTTGTTCATAATGAATACTTTATTAAGTTGATAATTAAAGATAGCATACACATGATAGCAATTTACTTTTTTAGATGCTGCTGTTAACACAAAGTTTCTGTCTTTTCTAAAATTAGAAATTAATCAATGCTACAATTTTTTCAAGATATAGCTTATCAGCTTCATCAAACAAATTGTACTTTTCACTATCCACATCTAAAACTGCAGCTACTACCCCATCTTTAATAATTGGAACAACAATTTCAGATTTTGACAAGCTGCTGCAGGCAATATGTCCGGGAAATATTTCTACATCAGATACAATTAAAGTTGCTGCCTGTTGCCAACTGGTACCGCAAACGCCTCTGCCTTTTTTTATTCTTGTACAGGCAACAGGTCCCTGGAAAGGCGCAAGTACCAGTTCATCCTGCTTAACAACATAAAAACCAACCCACAGCCAGCCAAACTGTTCTTTTAAGGCTGCTGTCACATTCGCCATATTGGCCACCAAATCAGTTTCGCCTGTTAGCAAACCTTCTATTTGCGGGATGAGGGATTGGTATTGTTCTTCTTTGCTTCCTTTAGCTATGCTCAGGTCTTCTGCCATAATTTTTTTATACAAAGCTACTTTAAAGACATGCAAGTTAGAAGTTGTGAAATCGTAGTAAACGCAGCGATGTTATTCTTTGTTTTCAGCTATAACACTCGCCTTTCCGGTGGTTCATTTTTTGATACAATACCTGAAAAATCAATATGGATACTCAAAACAATAGTACAGAACAGACACCGGAGCCAAAGTCTAATACAATAAAAGACCCTGACCAATGGACAACCGGCGGAGAACCAATGACAGGCGCTCAAAAATCTTATTTAAAAACACTTTCAGATGAAGCAGGAGAGGAGGTAGATGAAAACCTCACTAAAGCTGATGCGTCAAAAAGAATCGATGAATTGCAGCATAAAACCGGTAGGGGTTTGAATAACGCTCAATAGAGAATCTAAAAGTACAAGTGAGTGACACAACAATGCTGAATGAAGTGATAAATGCCGGTTCCCAAAAAACTCAGGAGTTAAGATAATTATATCAATCTTAACTCCTGAGTTTTTAATTATCTCATCAATACTCCATCTTTCTTAACGTCGGCGCTTTAAACCAGGTAACAATTACTACAGCTAATGTCATTGCACCTCCAAATATAACGGATGGCACTACACCCATTAATTTTGCCATCACACCGCTCTCAAATTGCCCAAGTTCATTACTGCTGTTGATAAACATTGAGTTTACGCTCATCACACGACCCCTCATTTCATCAGGGGTTTTTAATTGCACAATCGTGCCCCGAACGACTACGCTGATAGCATCCATTAAACCGCTAATAAAAAGCGCAGCAAACGAAATCCAGAAGATTTTTGAAATGGCGAATACGATGATGCAAATACCAAAGGCTGCAACTACAAACAGCAGCTTTTTGCCTTGCTGAGTTTTTAAGGGAATAAAAGTAAGCGCAATAACCATGAGGATGCTTCCAAAATCGGTTGCACCGTTAAGCCAACCAAAACCAATTGCACCCACATGTAGAATATCTCTTGCATAAACAGGTACCATTGCAACGGCACCGCCAAACAGTACTGCAAAAAGGTCTAACGATAAAGCACCCAGCACTTCCTTTGTACTGAAAACAAAGTTTAGTCCCTCCCGCACGCTTTCCCATGTGCGTTTATTACCAATGGCTGCCGCGGGTTTTTTATAAATCAATGACAACATCATCAAGGCAACGGTAAGAAGGCCGATGATAACACCCAAAGTGCCGGTGTTTCCAAAAAAAGCGATGCAAAATCCTGCAGAGGCATGACCAACTACTGAGGCAGAAAGGTATGTTCCCTGGTTCCAGGTAATGGCATTTGGCAAAATTTCACGGGGCACCATCTGGCCGAGAATTGCACCGAAAACAGGCCCCGAAAATGCACGGATGATACCGGTAATAAATATAATTGTATAAATGCCTGCTACGATAATTGTTTTGCTGTTATGGCTGCTAAAGTAATGTGTAGACAAAAACAATAAAACAGCCCCACACAAGAGATAGCCGGTAACTCCATTCAACAGCAGCTTTCGTTTTTCGCTGATGTCTATTACGTGACCTGCATATAACGCAAGCGATAAAGCAGGTATTACTTCGGCAAGGCCTATTAAACCAATTGCAAAAGGCGCATTTGTCAATTCATACATCCACCAGCCTACTAATGTGCCTAACATTCGCAACGCCATTACAAAACAAAAGCGCCCAATAAGCATATTACGGTATTCAGGAATTTTAACTGCAACAAACGGGCTTTGACGGATGGTGATCGTTTCGCTCAAAATAATTCTTTAAGGTAAAGTAATATAGTGCTGACCTGCATCGTAGTCACGTGTAAGCGCTTCTGCTATAATATCTATATGTTTTTGATTACCCGGAAAGTCAGCATTTCCAGCGTCTATAAAAAGGGTCTTCAGGTTGTGTTGCCTGATATAGCTTATATAGGTCTCCTGTATGTCATGCAAATAAGCATCCGGTATAGCCTGCTCATATTCACGTTGCCTTTTGCGTATGTTTTCCTGCAATTTTTTTACCGGCGCATGCAGGTATATGAGAATATCAGGATGCAGTAACTGCTGGTGAATAATATCGTAGAGTTTTTGATACAGCCTGAATTCATCCTGAGGTAAATTTACTTTTGCAAAAAGCAGGCATTTGGTAAATAAATAATCGCTTACCGTAACACTGTGAAACAGGTCTTCTGTATGCAGTAAGTCTTTTAACTGCTTGTACCGTTCTGCCATAAAAAACAACTCCAGCGGAAAGGCGTACTGTGATGGATCCTTATAAAACTTAGATAAAAAAGGGTTGTCTGCAAATTCTTCCAGAACAAGTCTTGCATTTAATCTTTTTGACAGCAGTTGTGCAAGAGTAGTTTTACCCGCACCAATATTACCCTCTATTGTAATAAAATTATACTTCATTCAAATAGTGAAGACTAAGGAGGCAAACGTACTGCAAAAAATTGAACCTGCATTTTTGAAATTGTAGCTCCCGGTCTTCATCCGCTTTATACTTCCTGCCGCATAAAAATGTGAAGTGTTTTTTTTTTGAGCCGGGCTGCATTACTACTATTTTACATCCGTTGCGTCGCACACTTATACTTTTGTTCGTTATTCAGCAAAGCACTACTTGTCCCGTTTACGGTAATCTTATCCCTCGTGCAGTATAATCACTCTAATGATACATTTTTAATTTCTTTAAAACTTTCATTAATTCATTAAATTTTCTATCTTGTTATTAGAATTTAAAGTAATAAAACAAGACTGTTCTTTAGCTCCGTGTTCTTCCCCCCAATTCCATCCTGTTTTATCACTTTATAAACAAAGCCTCCATTGTTATTTGTTGCTTACCTATTTGTACAATATAATACTTCACTTTAATTTTTCATTGTATGGTAAGCTCATCCTGTTTACGATGCCTGTTAGTATTTGTTATTATTTTTCATACCGGAAAATTCGCAATAGCGCAAACATCTCCTTCAGATTATTTTCGATCTGCCGCTTCGGGTTCATGGAACGCTGTTTCAAGTTGGGAAAGTTCGCCGGATGGAATCACAAACTGGATGGCTTCTACTTTAGTTCCCACCTCTGCTGCAAATACGATCACTATAAGAAGTACTCATACCATAACAATCAACGGCAATGTATTGACAGACCAGGTAATCATAACAAATGGCGGCATACTTGAACTTGCTACCACATCATCAACGGCCTTGACTATAAATGATGATGCCGGCAACGATATCGTAGTTCAAAGCGGCGGAGTATTCAGGCATAAAATTGCATCAGGTTCTCAATTACCCTTATTTTCAGCATCTGCAACTCTTGAAATTAAGAGCGGAGGTATTTTAGAAGCTGCTAATAATAATGGCCCTCCGTCAGATTATGCAAATACTGCTTCCACTATTTCAAGTCATGTTTTATGGGGAGACAGTTCAATTTTTAACTGGAACAATACTTCCTCTCCCGCAAATGGGATTACATATTTTCCTGCATCTGCTTCCATACCTGTTTTCAGGTTTTCTGCTCCTGCTTCTATTGGCGGCACTTCACCCACTGTTATAAATGGTTTGCTCGAAGCAAATGCAAAGGTCACCTTTTCAAGTAACGGAACAAAAACTATCAGGAATGGAATTATCGGAAATGACACTGTTGCTGCAAGCGCCGTATCAGTCGGTCAATTTATTATAAACGGAACTACGGCAAAATTAGGAGGAGAACCGCTCATATTAGGTAGTGCCGGTATGCTGATAAATCCGGGAACTGAAGTGACTTTGATTTCAAATAAAACAATTAATACAGTTGGATCATCCGCAGCAACAATAAAAGATTCCGGCGTTTTAGTTTGCAGGAGTTATGTAATAGATGGTAACAGTACTGTACAGATAACCGGTACTGTTAAAACAACCAATCCAAATGGGCTGACAGGAGGTTCAAATACAACTTTTGGTACCGGTATCATTGTTAATTCATTAGGCTCTGCTTCCACCATAGAGTACAACCGCACAGGAGATCAAACTGTTACTGCACTTAGTTATAACAATCTCACTATTTCAGGTAACGGTTCAAAAAATGCTGCGTTAGGAGCAGATGTGCAGGTGGGCGGTGTATTGAATATTGCCTCAGCAAATACATTTACTTTAAATGGAGTAAATCATTTAAAGCTAAATGGCGGCGGCACTGTCAATGTAAATACAAACGCAGTTTTTGATAATGGCGGCGAAAGCCAGGTAAGCGGAACAAGCATGCCGGTAATGAATATCTACGGCACTTTCATAACCCGCGATGCTGATGGATTTACCGGTACCGGAACTTCAATACCGGG
>CAXUMK010000084.1:11039-19984 GCA_964251885.1 uncultured Segetibacter sp.
CAACGACACCTACCATTGCACTTAATATTTATTCGGGTAGTACAATAGAATATGGCAGTACAGGTAACCAGCAGGTAACTTCCCGAAATGATTATAAAAACATGACTTTCTCGGGCAGTGGTATTAAAACTTTAGCCACTTTTAGTCCTAATGGCACTGTTACGATTAAAGATAATGCCATTGCCGATGCTGCTAATAAGACCTTTGGAGATTCGACCACTAACCTGACAATGACAGGCGGAAGATTTAAAGTAGCAGGCTCGTCAACGAAACCTGATATAGCAGGCTCTTATAATTTAATGGCTGGTGTAATTGAATTTGCCGGTGGTACAGCTTCATCAAGACAAAATATACGATCGTCACCGACTTATATAAATATTGAAGTAACAGGACCTAACGTGGGCAACTCAAACAGCAGTACAAAGCTGGCAAACGGTGGCTCTTTTACTGTAAAAACAGGCGGTTCTTATGAAAACAGCGGCGATAAGATAGATGGAACAACAGGTGTTCAAACCTTTACAATGGAAGCAGGTTCCGTATTTAAAACCGGGCTGACAGGTGGCTTTTCAGGAAGTTCTGCAGCAGCATTATATAATATTGAAACCATAACGGTCGATCCGCGATCAACTATCATTTATTCAAGATCAGCAGATCAGACGATCACTCCTTTACCTGGCGGATACCCGGCTTTACTGCTTAAAGGAAGCGGCATTAAAACGGTTGCAACCGGAACAGTGGACATAGCGGGCACTGCAGACTCTGTTGTTATCGATTCTTTGGTAATACTAAAAGTTAGCTCAGGTGCAAAAATTAATTTTAATAACAGGCCTGTTATTATACATAGCAGCGTCGGCAGCACAGGTATGATAGGTGAAATTACCAATGGATCTTCTGCTTTATTAAATGCAACAAACGTAACAGTAGAGCGGTTTATTCCTGCAAGAAGGGCATTTCGGTTTTTATCTCCGGCTGTTACAACTACGAATAGTATAAAAGCTAACTGGATGGAAGGTCAAAACAATCCGCCGCCTGCTTATTCTGTTAACAACAATAACAAACCCGGTTACGGAACTCATATTACTGGCTCTGCAGATCCCAATAATGGCTTTGATGCAACTGCTACTAATAATCCTTCCATATTCAGTTTTAATAACAGCACTCAAACATGGCAGCCCTTGCCCAATACAAATGGAAATTTAGCCTTCGGTAACGGCTACAGAATGTTGGTGAGAGGAAGCAGAAGTGTTGATTTAAGTAATAACTCTGCAACCGCTTCCAATACTATTATAAGAAGTTCAGGAACGATCGTTACAGGTACTGTTACTTACAACCAAAACAGCAGCCCTTCAATCAATGCAACTTCAAACTATTATAGTCTTGTCGGCAACCCTTATGCATCTTCTGTCGACTGGGATGTTTTGCCGAAGAATGGATTGTCTCCTTATTACACTGTTTGGGATCCCAATCTCAATACAAGGGGAGCTTATGCGACTTATGGCAATGGCGTTACAAATCCGACTAATTCTAAGGTCGATAAAAATATTCAGTCGGAGCAGGCTTTTTTTGTACAGGCGAAAGCAGCTAATCCTTCCATAACTTTTAATGAAACGTCAAAGACAGGTATAAATACTAAAACATTTCGGAAAAATTCTTCTGCAGTAAAATTATCGATACAGTTATTATCAGATACAATTAACAATCTGGAAAATACTGCTGATGGTGTGATTGTTTTTTTTGATGCCGGTTTCAATTCTTCTGTTGCAGATGAAGACGCTCTTAAGATCACCAACCTGGATGAAAACCTGGCAATTATGCGAAATGGAATGGCATTAAGTATTGAAGGTCGCCCGGTGATAACGGCCGATGATACCCTTTCGTTATCGCTGTCACAATTGAAGAAAAAAGTTTACTTTCTTAAATTTGATGCAGAAAATTTTTCAACATCAGTAACTGCATTTGTAAAAGATAAGTATTTAAATAAGCAAACTGCCATCAATCTCACCTCTTCTGATGTATTTCCTTTTAGTATTACAAATGATTTAGCATCTTATGAAGCAGACAGGTTTATCATCATTTTAAAGTCAGATAAGGTATTAACTGCAACTGGCACGAGAGTAAAAGCCTACAGAAAAGGGGCGGGAATACAGGTAGAATGGTTTGTGAAGACAGAAGCAAACATTGAGAAATATGATGTTGAAAAATCGACCGATGGTAACAATTTTGAAAAAGTGCAAACTATTTTGGTAAGAAAAAATGGAGAATTTAATAAAAGTTATGCCTGGTTTGATGCCAATGCAAACTCTGGAAATAACTTTTATCATATAAAATTAATAGAAAAGTCAGGTGAAGCAAAATACAGTCGTCAAATTTGCGTTACTATTGATAAGGGTAACAGCGATGTTACAATTTATCCCAACCCTGTCACGGGAAATGTGATTAGTTTACAGCTAAAGAATGTAGAAGATGGCTTATATGAGGTTTGTATTTTTAATGACCTGGGCGTAATAGTGCATACAGAAACAATAAATCATAACGGTATCAATGCAAAGTATAACATTTCATTGGCAGGAGTGGTAATGAGGGGAAGTTATAAGATGAAAATAAGTAATAGTAAAAGGACATTTTATAAAAGCCTACTTTTAAAATAGTTATTGAATTAGGCAAAATGTGGGTTTTGTGAAATGAAGACTTTAAAAATTAAAACAATGTGGAAGACAGGCCAATTAATTAGAATGCTCTTATTGATAATTTTGATAAGTCTTCCGGCTTTATTAATGGCACAAGGAGGACAACCACCTGGTGGACCAGATGGAGATGATACTTTAGATAATCCCATTCCTTTTGATGGGGGAGTTAGCCTGCTTGTGGCAGCAGGGATTGCTTACGGATTAAAAAAGGCTCATGAAAAGAAGAAAGCCAATAAAATGTAGGCTGGTTAAAAGTTGCAAGCACTCATTGTGCAAAATTTATAATCACTTCGGCCAGTTTAACTGAACTATTATTTTCCTTCTTTTTCATTTTATTTACTATAAAAACTCTGCTATATTCAGAAAATTGTGGATTGATATGTTTAAAAATTTTTACTCATCTTCTTTTACATGTTTATAATGACTTTCGTTAAAAGGAGTTTTATGGCGGAAATAAACCATCGTAGCAGATATAGATATTTCAATATGGTCAAATACTAAAAGTAGATGTTGTGCTTCGGTGCTTTTAACTAAATGCTTTTTTATTACGCCGTATTTTTCCTCAAGATGTTTTTTTATAGTTTCTGTATCTTCATCATTAAAGCACTTTATGCATTTTGCCACACCTTCTTTCTGCACTTTTTCAATAGCTGAAAAGAAATCTGTGTACGAGGAAACGCAGGGATAAACAGGCTCTTCTTTTACAACATAGCTTTCTTCTAAGGTTATGTTACCTGCCGGTATAAAAAGCTGTTGTTCTGTCAAAAAACAATAAAACTTTTGTTCGCCGTCATTTGGCGCTTCATACCATTTAGCAAAGCGAAAAGAATTTTCATTTTCTGCAATCACATAATGAAGTTCATAATTTAAAAAGTCGGGTTTAAGGGAATAGAGGTTTACGTTTATTTCCAACTGTTTTTTATCAATACTCATTGTAAAGAAGTTAAGAGTAAAGTAATTGCATAAATGTTTGTGCCATCATAGAAATGGTGAAGCTTGAGCAGATACCGGTTACTCGTCGTTTTTAGTAATTGTATTATTTAATCACCTTAAATGAAGTTTTTGAAAACAGTCTTTTTAAATGCGGTTAATTCCGTTATTTTGTTTATATCCTGATAGTATGACTTAAATTATTAGTTTTACGCACTTTTGAATACAAGAATAACCGAAAATAAAAGAAGATACATTGAAAAAATGAAAAACATCATCATTACCGGGGGGCTGGTTTTATCGGTTCTCACGTTGTTAGGTTATTTGTTATAAAATATCCTGACTATAATTAATATTATAAATCTGGATGCACTCACCTATGCAGGAACTATGAAGAATTTGGCAGACATTGGTTAGCAAATGCAACCAGATGAACTCTTAATTTCATCTAAGATGTAGAATTATGTTTTATTGAGTAAGAAGCTGTCTAAAATTAGTGTAGACTTTAATATTAAAGCTGAAGATGCCATAAAAACCGGTAGTTGAACGGAGCGTCGCAACGTATGTGTGGATGAAATACAAATGCTGGTCTCCAAAAAATAAAATTTAGACAGCTTCTAAGGTAGTGTTTGATTAAAGCCTATTACAAATAAGTGTCAAGAGTACTTCGGAGGCAATCACATTACTATTTACAACTCGCTATTTGAGAAAAAATAAAAGGAATAATGAAAAGAATAATATTAGCGGGAGGCAGCGGAACAAGATTGTGTGCTATTACAAATGGATAAACAACTAATTAATGTTTGTTTACAATAAACCTATTATTTTTTATCCAGTCTCAGTTTTGTTATTGCCATATTAAGAGAAATATTAATCATTGCGACACCTGAAGACAGGTGGCAATTTTGTGAGAGTGACAAAAGAGGGGCATGGTCAAAAAATTGAATGTATTAAGGGGGTAGCTTACAGTATAGGTTTATTAAGCAGGGAAGAGTTGAATGAGTTTGTAGATAAATATCAGAAAAGTGGTCAGGTGAAGTATGTGCGCCGGATAAAATAGCAACAGAACTGAGTTGAACAGGACTTTAAAGAGATTTGACCCGTTTTTTCTGTTTTTATCTGCCTTTGATTAATAATTCATTTAAAAATAATTTTTATATTTTAATAGATTGTACTATCATTTAATAAAACTGGCAAGAGTTGCCAGTATGTTGTTTTTATATAATTACCTACATTATGAATAGCCGATCAAGTAATCTTTTCCGGTTTTCTTTTGCTGTTTTCGATCTGCTTTGTCTCAACACTGTACATTTTGTACTCATGCTATTAATGCAGGATGTACCAGGTTCAAGAGAGTATATTGTATTATTTATGATAAACAATGCAATATGGATAGTTTGTTCATATATCACTGCTGTTTATATTGGTAAACACAACAGCAATGATAATTTTTTTAAACGATCGATTGTTTCTTTTTTATTGTTTTTTGCAATTTCATTGCTTTCCATATTTCTTTACAATTACAATTACTCGCGTAGGTTTGTCCTTTTAACGTTTATAGGTTTTGGTACTGCTATTTTAATCAGCAGAACCTTTTATATCGGGGCGATCTATTACTTAAGAAAACAATATCCTTTGCATAAGAAGGTAATTGTAATCGGATATAACGAATTAGCAAAAAACCTGGTTGACATTTTTAGTAAGTCTAACAGATCTCTATCTGCTGTAGGTTACTTTGAAGACGATGATAATCCTCTAAACGGACACGAGCTAAACGGCCACAAGCTAAACGGGCATGAACTCCCCATACTCGGGAAGATCAACGATAGTGTTAATTATGCTATTGCTAATAATATAACAGAGATTTACTCTACAATTTCTCCTGAAACAAATACCAAAATTTACGAATTAGCACACCATGCTGAAACAAATTTTATACGTTTTAAATTTGTTCCCGATTTCCGTATGTTCATTAACAGGAAAGTTCACATTGATTTTGCACGAAATATTCCTATTCTTTCATTACGAACAGAACCACTTGAAAATCTTGACAGCCAGATAAAGAAACGTTGTTTCGATATTTTTTTCAGCGTACTTGTCATTTTTTTACTGTTGTCATGGCTGGTTCCTCTGATTGCGCTTTTAATTAAACTTGACTCCCGTGGACCTGTTTTTTTTACACAACTTCGTTCAGGTAAAAATAATATGCCTTTTCTTTGCTACAAATTCCGCAGTCTGAAGGTCAACAGAGACGCTCATGCGAAACAAGTGACAAGAGACGATGACAGGTTTACCAAGCTTGGTAAATTCTTAAGAAAAAGTAATCTCGACGAATTGCCCCAGTTTTTAAATGTTTTCAGAGGAGAAATGTCTGTGGTAGGTCCGAGACCTCACATGCTGAAACATACCGAAGAATATTCGCAGATATTAAATCATTACATGGTACGGCATTATGTAAAGCCGGGAGTAACAGGATGGGCACAAATAAATGGCTATCGTGGAGAGATAAAGAAGAAAAAGGATTTACGGGGACGAATTGAACATGATATTTGGTATATGGAAAACTGGACAATGTGGCTCGATTTAAGAATAATTATACTAACATTGTACAAAAGCGTTAAGGGAGATGAAAATGCTTTTTAAAAATTACAACAAGCATTATTCAAAAATTAAATAGTTATAGTGACAAAACATAACTGTAAATAATTCTGGGTTTTGCCTGGTTGTCAATTAATCTAATATTTTAAGAAATTATGAAAATTGTTATTGTCGGAACAGGTTATGTCGGATTGGTTACAGGAGCATGTCTTTCAGAGGTTGGTGTTGAGGTAGTATGCATAGACGTAAACAGTGCGAAAATCGAAAGCCTTAAAAAAGGTATTCTCCCCATTTTTGAACCCGGACTTGAAGCAATTGTAAAAAGCAATTTCAGCAAAGGACGTTTGCAATTCAGCACCAGTTTATCTGAATCTGTAGAAGGCGCTCAGGTAGCTTTTATAGCAGTCGGCACTCCCCCTGGGGAAGATGGGAGTGCAGATCTTAAATATGTTTTGCAGGTAGCTAATACAATTGGAAGTTGTATTGAAGATTATGTAATTGTAGTAACTAAAAGTACAGTTCCCGTAGGTACAGCAAAAAAAGTTAAGTCTGCTATTGCATCTGCGTTGCAGAAGAGAGGCGCTGATATAAGCTTTGACGTAGCCTCTAACCCCGAGTTCTTAAAAGAAGGAGCAGCAGTCGAGGATTTTCTAAAACCAGACAGAATAGTAATTGGGGTAGAATCTGAAAGGGCAAAAGATGTTTTAAGTAAATTATATCATCCTTTTCTGTTAAACTCTCATCCTGTTTTGTTTATGGATATTCCTTCTGCAGAAATGACCAAATATGCTGCAAATGCTATGCTTGCTACTAAGATATCTTTTATGAATGACATAGCCAATCTCTGTGAATTGGTGGGTGCAAATGTAAATGAGGTGCGAAAAGGAATCGGTTCTGATCCGCGTATTGGAAACCGGTTTATATATCCCGGAATTGGGTATGGAGGCTCCTGTTTTCCAAAAGATGTAAAGGCTCTTTTTCATACTTCTGATGATTATGGTTATGATCTTCGCATTCTAAAAGCGGTAGATGCTGTAAATGATGATCAGAAAAACGTACTCTTCAAAAAAATTGAAAAGCATTTCGAAGGTAACCTCACAGGAAAAGTATTTGCTTTATGGGGCTTGTCTTTTAAGCCTAATACAGATGATATGCGTGAAGCGCCTTCGTTGGTGCTAATTGAATCGCTATTAAAAGCGGGGGCAAAGGTACACGCTTACGACCCTGTAGCAATGGATGAAGCAGCACACATTACAGATGATAAGGTAATATTTACAAGAAGCGCTGTTGATGCAGTAAAAGGAGCAGATGCGCTTGTACTTGTTACAGAATGGGCAGAGTTTCGATTACCTGACTGGACAAAAGTGAAAACAATTATGAACGGAAGAGTAATATTTGATGGACGTAATATTTACAATCCTTCTGAAGTTGCTGAAGCTGGTTTTTCTTATTACGGAATTGGAGTTCAACCCAAAATATAAAAGTATATGCCCAAAAAAATATTAATTACAGGAGCAGCAGGATTTTTAGGATCCCATCTTTGCGACAGGTTTATTAAGGAAGGGTTTTTTGTAATTGGAATGGACAATTTAATTACAGGTAATTTTAAAAATATTGAACACCTGTTTCCTTTGGAAAACTTCCAGTTTCACCACCACGATGTTTCCAAATTCATCCATATATCAGGAGATTTAGATTATATTCTGCATTTTGCTTCTCCGGCAAGCCCTATAGATTATTTAAAAATTCCTATTCAGACTTTAAAAGTAGGGTCGCTCGGTACGCATAACTGTTTGGGTCTTGCAAAAGAAAAAAAGGCAAGAATTCTAGTCGCATCAACAAGTGAAGTGTATGGTGATCCCCTTGTACATCCTCAGACCGAAGACTATTGGGGTAATGTTAATCCGGTTGGTCCGAGGGGCGTGTACGATGAGGCTAAACGTTTCCAGGAAGCAATTACGATGGCTTATCATACTTATCACGGGGTGGAAACAAGAATTATCAGGATATTCAATACGTATGGGCCAAGAATGCGCCTCAATGATGGCAGAGCATTGCCTGCTTTTATAGGCCAGGCATTAAGAGGTGAAAACCTGACTGTTTTTGGAGATGGTTCTCAAACCCGTTCCTTTTGTTACGTGGATGATTTGGTGGAAGGCATTTATCGTTTATTGATGAGTGATTACGCCAGCCCCATTAATATCGGTAACCCCGATGAGATAACGCTTAAAGAATTCGCCGAGGAAGTACTAAAACTAACAAATTCTAATGTTGAAATAATTTACAAACCTTTGCCTGTTGATGATCCAAAACAAAGAAGGCCGGATATTACAAAAGCAAAGGAATTGCTTGGATGGCAGCCAAAAGTATCGAGATCACAAGGGCTTAAAATCACTTATGAATATTTTAAAGCATTGCCTAAAGAAGAATTATACAAAGAGCCTAAGGAGTTTGTAAGTAAATAACTACAGTTTCTACCTGCTTCAGCATTCGGAAAATAAACAATAATCCATTACTTCTATATGAAAGTAGCTTTAATTACCGGGATCACAGGACAAGACGGTTCATACCTAACAGAACTTCTTTTAAATAAGGGATATATAGTTCATGGTATAAAACGAAGATCATCTTTATTTAATACTGATAGAATTGATCATTTATACCAGGATCCCCACGTTTCCCGCAGAAACCTGATTTTGCACTATGGTGATCTTACAGATTCTACCAACC
>CAXUMK010000085.1:0-15186 GCA_964251885.1 uncultured Segetibacter sp.
CTTCCACTGGAAGAAAAGAAAACGACAAATCCATGATCGCAACGGTGACTAATAGTAGCAATACGGCCGGGTTCAAAAAAACTTCTACTCACTTTTTCTCCCTCCCGGTACATCACACTTTGGGAATATAAAATTGTAAGAATGTATTGTAGAGAAAAATTCTCATTTTCTTTTTTATAACTAAAACAAAAAGCCTGGAAAATTCGAAAACGTTCTTTAATTCGATCCTTTCCTTAAAAAAGTATTACTTCGGCCTTTTAAAACATGGCTAAATTCTTTAATCGGGTTTAGTCTTTTAAATAATCAGGAAATTAATGCAAGAAAATTTAGAGAATACTTTCGCCGTATCCAAACCCGTTTCCATTCCTTTTAAAGGTGTCATCTTCGATATGGATGGAACGTTACTGGAAAGTACACAAGCAGATTACCGGGCGTGGGAGAAGGTTTTTAACGACTATCAGCAGGAGTTGCCTTATGAAAAATATGTTCCGCTGTTAGGGGTTAAAAGTGCAGATGTTATAAAATATCAGCTTGGCTTCATAGATGAACAGGACGTAAAAAGAATACTGAAAGAGAAGTTTGATTATTTTGTAGAGTACATTATTGAAAACCCGATAAAACCGGTGCTTGCTGCCGAAGCATTTTTAAAAAGCCTTTCTCATTATCCCGTAAAAGTTGCCTTAGCGACAAGTTCTCGAAAAGAAAAAATGCAAATGGTTTTGAAGCAACTGAACTTTCTGCAGTATTTTGAAGTAATTGTAACCGGCGATGAAGTTGCAAACAGCAAACCTTCACCTGACATATTCTTATTAGCCGCAAAGAGACTTGGTCTCGAGCCGCAGGATTGCATGGTGGTTGAAGACGGCCCGGTAGGAGTTGCCGCAGCAAAAAGCGCAGGCATGAAATGTCTGGCTATTACCGAAACCCACGCTGCAGAAAAATTGTCCCAGGCAGATGTGATAATAGACACTTATCATGAAGCAGATTTTGAAGATATTTGCCGCAGGCTGGTGGGGAAGTAGTCATTAGTCAATAGTTAGTAGTGAGTAGTCAATGGTCAATAGTCAATAAGTCAACAAGTCATTGGGTCAATAGGGCAATAAAACAAGTTCAACAATTCAACAATAAAACAATCCAACAATTTTATCCTTTGAACATCATTCTCTTTGATACTGAGGCCAGGAAGAAGTTGTTTCCGCTGACTGCGACGAGAGCTGTTGCTGATGTAAGAATGGGAATTTTGACGATGAAAGAGCGGTGGGAAAAGCTTACAGGTCTAAATGTATTCGTGCTGACTGACTCTTACCTGCAACCTTTGTATATGAACCCTCCAAAAGGTGAAGCTCTTTTTATTCATTCATGTGTACTTCCAAACGAGCATTTAATAGACAGTATATTAAACCTTGCAAATGATGAAGCCATTGAAGATCGTAATGGTTTGATTGCCGGAAGGATGTTTTTAGATGCTTTGCCTTCTATGCCAGATGTTTCTTCGCTTTTTAAAAGCAAACATTCTGTAACACCTGTTAAAAGAATTTCATCTTCGTTTGAATTATTTCAATGGAATAATGAATGGATAGATTTCGACTTTAAATTGGTAACAAAAGGAAGAACTTCAGCAAATACAAATTCCACTGTTCACACTGTTAATACATCACAAATCTTTATTGAAGAAGGCGCCTCTATTGATCATAGTATTTTGAATGCTTCCGCAGGCCCCATTTATATTGGAAATGATGCTTTGATCATGGAAGGTTGCTTTATTCGCGGACCTTTTGCTCTTTGTGAAGGCGCTGTTGTAAAAATGGGCGCAAAGATATATGGGGCTACTACTATTGGCCCTTACTGTACGGCAGGAGGTGAAATAAAGAACAGCATATTAACCGGCTACAGCAACAAAGCACACGATGGCTATCTTGGTGACAGTGTGTTGGGCGAATGGTGTAACCTTGGTGCCGGCACCAGCAACAGCAACCTGAAGAATACAGCAGGAATCATCAACCTTTGGGATAATTACTCCAAATCCTTTTTACCGGCAGGAAATAAGTGTGGGGTTATTATGGGCGACTATTCACGCACTGCCATCAATTCTTCAATCAATACGGGAAGTGTAATAGGTGTTTGCTGCAATGTTTTTGGCGAAGGTCTTTTACCTACAATCATTCCCAATTTTTCGTGGGGAGCAAAACAGGGAAACCGCTATGAATTTGAAAAAGCTGTAAAGGATATTAACAACTGGAAAAGGCTGAAGAATAAAACAATTACAGAACAGGAAGCAAAAGTTTTGAAACATATCTTTGATGCAATTGAATAACAATGCTAAGATTTGAATATAAAGTGCTTGATGTTCCTTATAAAATTGTATGGTGGGGAAGTAAAATAAATTACCAGGAGCTTTCAAATAAATTAAATGACCTCAGTAAAGAAGGATGGGAGGTAACTTCCTCTGTTAATGCTAATGCATGGAGAAGCTGGTATACAGGATTAATAATAATTCTTAAAAGACAAATATCAAAATAACATGAGAAAACAAATTGCCGCTGCCAACTGGAAGATGAACCTCACCTTGCAGGAAGCTGAAACACTTTTAGATAAAATAACCGAAGCTACAGGAGAGATTGCTGATAATCAAAGTGTGGTTTTCGCGGTGCCGTCACCCTACCTGGTAATGGCTAAAGAAAAAGTGGAGGGCAAATCAAAAATGTATATCGCTGCTCAGAATGTGTATTCAAAAAAGTCAGGTGCATTTACAGGTGAAGTGTCGGTTTCAATGCTTACCAGCATTGGTGTTGATCATGCCATTATTGGTCATAGCGAAAGGCGTGAATACTTTAATGAAACCAATGCGTTTTTAGGTGAAAAAGTAAAGCTTTGTCTGGAAGAAAATATTACTCCCATTTTTTGTTGCGGTGAAGCTTTGCCTGTCAGGGAAACAAATGCCCAAAACCATTTTGTAAGCAGGCAGTTAGAAGAAAGCCTCTATAATTTATCTGCAGACGAAATTCAAAAAGTGGTGATAGCTTATGAACCCATCTGGGCAATAGGCACCGGAAAAACCGCCAGCAGCGACCAGGCGCAGGAAATGCACGCACACATTCGCAGCGAAATTGCAGCAAAGTATGGTGAAGCCGTTGCAAACAACATTTCTATATTATACGGCGGAAGTGTAAAAGCCTCCAATGCAAAAGAGATCTTTGGTAAACCAGATGTCGACGGTGGCCTAGTCGGCGGAGCATCGTTAGTTGCAGATGAGTTTGTAGCAATTATAAAAGCTTTGAAATAGTCAGATATTTCCTTCTACTGCCCGGGTCAAAGTTGATAATATGTTGCCAATTGCTTTATTGTTCAGCCCCGCTCTTTGTATAATGAGCAACGTATAAAAAGTTGAGTAGTTTTTTTTGAACCGGCTGAATTACTACTATTAGTTAGATGTTGCGTCGCACTCTTCTACTTTTTGTTCTTCATTGAACAAGTCAGCAAGTCACTTGTATTCCATAACAACTACAATACTATTAGTATACATTATGCTTCTAAACTAAAGGTTGACCGATAACTTTAATTGTCCGCCAAAACCTTCTCTCACAATTCGCATAAGTGTCGAAAGTCTTATGTCACTCGCATCGTTTTCAATGCGTGAGATATAGTTTTTTGTTGTGCCGCATTTTTCGGCAAGTTGTTCCTGTGTCATGTTTTTTTGCTTACGCATTTCCTGAAGCATAACACCCAGTTTGAAGGCTTCATAACCTTCTTCAAATTTATCTCTCACCTTTGTCCCACGGTTGCCGTATTTCTTGTCTATAAATTCTTCAAGGTCGACCAGTTTGTTTTCTTTGTCTTCATAATACTGTTTTTTCAGTTTTTTGGCTCGTTTGAGTTCTTCAGTTGGTGTCTTCTGTGTTTTCTTTTGGAAGCCATTTAATAGTATCACCAATTGTCCTTCGTCTAAAAAGCAAAAGATGCGGAAAATGTTGTTACCGGGACTCACTCTTATTTCAAAGATTCCGTCTTCCATGTGTTTCAGATATAATTCTTTTAAAGATTACCCGGCGCATAAAATAGTTAGTTGTTAAACTGGAATGTCGATTCCTTTTTTATTTCATCTTCTGCGGATAGCTCTTCCTGGAATTGATTTTCTCCTACAAAAACTTTGTTTCCCGAAATTGTCTTCACTCTGCCAAAAGAAATATCATTTGCAAAGGTCTTTTTAATGCAGTCAAATCGTGTGAAGAGAACATTAGTCAAGATATCAAGAGTAAAAGTAGAGCCTGAGTCCGCTCTTATTCCTGTGTATTCTTTATCAAAATTGGCATTAATCATAGTTCCGCGAAGTCCAAAAGTATCAGAAGAAGTTATATTCTTCCAGGTATAAACTTTAACTACAATAGTGTCGATGCTTTTTCCTACAAATATTGGTTTAGATGCATCATAGCCTTGTTCGGGAAAGTTTTGTCTAAAAAAATACGGAAATGAAGCATCGTATAATGCATTGCTTAAAGTGAGAGGCGAAATATTTTCGCCACTGAAACCGGCAAAATAGGTTGTTCCGGGAACGAATGTCATACTAAAGCGACCATTTGCATCTGTTATTGCTTCGGCAGTCGAGCTTGATGACCCAGATAAAATGGCACTTCCACCAGATTGAAATATTTGTATCTTTTTATTAGATAACGGAACAAGACTTTTCCTGGTAAGTAATAATTGTCCGGAAAAAACTATTGGCTTAGGCTTTTTACAGGCGCAAAATAGAATAACTATTAGTGTAAACTTCAAACAGGCAATCTTCATAGGTAAAATAATTTAAAAAGTTGCAACCAACTCATAAATGAATATATACCCCTTTTTGTTTCAAGCTGTGTTAATCTTCAATCTCGTCCTGCCGGCGTCTCCTTTAAGTGCCTTGTAAGTGGGACAAGGGACACTGGCATCCTGGGCAGAGCAGGGTATCATTCTAACACACAGTTGCTTTGCTATGAAGACTCCGCTTTGACATAGAAGCTTCATCCACTTTTTCAAACTTGTTTTTTCCTTGTAGTTGTAACAGTGACCTCTTATTAGCGGCAGTTTCATTCTGTGTTGGAAGTTTATAATTAAAAGAACTTTACAATCTTTTTGACTACCTAATTTAATTCTTAATCTACTTTTGTTCGCTTAGATAATCCACCAATGAGTTCAAAAGAGGGTATAGTATCTTCTTGTCTGAATATCCTTCCCACATCATATTCAACCGCACTTCATTTTTGAAGATTATATCGGAGCGCATAGGGTCGAATAAGCTTAACCTTGTACGAACCCCCTGGGTTTTTAAATCTTCAACTGACATGTTTAATAGCACAAAATGTTTATAATGTATACAAGCATTATACAAACCTAATCTGTCTGAAATACTTGGAATTTTATCGGATAGTCCTTTTGCAATTATGTCTCTTTGTAATTCTGCAACTGTCATAACCTCTTTAAAATAGTTTATTTTCTTTCCTATTTCAATCCAAGAGGTAGTATTTGGTACTATCAAAAGCGTTTTTAAAGTGTCTGCGCTCACATTTGTACTTTTTAATATCGCTACTTCCTTATGTCCTTTCGTAGGAAAAAGTTTAGAGTTTAGATTTGAATCTGTAGTCTGCGCGATAGTTTCGATAGAACAGAAACAGATTAAGGAAGTAACCGCAAAAAAAATTGCAAGAGTTAGTCTTATCATTATTTAAATTAAATTAGTGTTTATTTATTTCGAAATTACCGCTTACGAACAAGTGTTGTCAATAGTGGAAGATTTAAAAAAAACCTCCGCTTGGCAACTGAAGTTCATTATTTATTGATGTTCGATATCGTTTACTTAACACTTGTTTTTGCCCAAGAGAAAAAAAACCGTACAAGTGAGTGACACAACGATGTATAATTGAAAAACAAGTGCTGGAAACAAAAAAAGAAATTCATCAAAAAACAAGGCTTTATTACAATCCTTCGTCTTTTTCTTTTGTTGTGGGGGTTCTAACTATCCAGATGATATAATAGATTGCGACGGATATGAGCAGTATGCCGGTTATAGTGCTTGTAACAATAGCTGTTTTTCCTTTTGTTTTTGAGCTTATTATGATCAATGCTACTGCTACGATCAGCAAGAGGATCTTTCTCCAAAAAACTTTTAAATATCTTATTAGCATAGTTTCAAAAATAGCAAAATAAATGTTTTGACAATCTTATAAACGCAGAAATGCGCTTATTAGTCTGTTTTAATATTATCAGTCCTGATTATTTCCTAATCGCCATCACATCCGATTGGAGAGCCGGGGGGCATTTTTTCTGCAACAAATGGTTTTACATCATACCGTTTATTTATTCGTTCTAAAGTTAAAAACAAGTAACCTTTATCTGCCGTTACTCCTGACTTCGCCTCTTTGGTTGCCTGGTCTTTTATAGTCTCTATAGCTTCCATCACTGCTGCTTTGGTTGCAAAAGACGACTCTTCACTTACGGCCACTGACAGAAGATAAGTAAGCAGCAATTGTTCATTTTGTTTCAAAATCAAACCCTGCAGGCCTTGTTGCCGCGGCGCTTTCCAGGTTTTGGCCATCAGCACTTTTACCATTTCATCTATGCCTAATCCATTGTTTTCGACCTGGTACTGAACCATTCGGTTTAAACGGGCAGGGTTAAACAAAAAAGACAATGGAAAATCAGCAGCGCTTTCGGCCGCAGCCAAAGGATCAAAGGCAAGACCGGTACGCCTGTTAAACAATTCGCGGTTGTACGCATATTCATTTGGCCTTGGCGGAATAAGTTTTATAATGTTTTCAGTCAAAGCCAGAAAAGAAGGATCCATACAATTTGCGACAGCATTTAAAGCATTGAGTTGTTCCTGCTTCGTAATAGCTTTTGTAACCAATTGCCCATCGCCTTTTAAAGCATAAGAATAGTACATGCCGCCAACCTGCTTGGTAACCGCTTCTAACTGGTAACGATGAAAAAGATACACCGGCACCAGCACATCTTCGAGCATGGCCATAGGCGTACCTTTACGAATATTGTTCTCACCAAACTTTGACAGTGCTGCCGCGCGAACTTTCATTACATCTTTTAAACTTGCTACCGGGTCTTTTCCCACATCCCATAAATGCGCTGTCGGGTGCAGCCCTGCCGGGTCTCTTGCATCCCTGTCAGCAATAAAAGTCAATCCATTTTTTGCAGCATCGGTTAGTATTTTATTCAATGCATCAGGTTCATCCGTACCCGGCGGAAAGTCCTGGTAACCATAAGCAATGGTCACTTTATCCCATGCGCCAATTTCGTTGGTGTAGGCATTGCTCAGGTCAATGTCTCCTTTATTGTTGACAGAAACTACGGGTGAAGGATAATCCATTACACTTGCCCTGTTTTGAGTACTAGCTATATAATTATGCAATAGACCAAGCGTATGTCCAATCTCGTGTGCAGCCAATTGCTTTAACCGCTGAAGCGACATTTGCAGCATCTTATTATCTGCAGGCACTCCTTTTTCGAAGGGAGCCAGCAACCCTGAAGCGATCAGGTAATCCTGCCTCACACGTAAAGAGCCGAGTGTTACATTTCCTTTCATTATCTCGCCTGTTCTGGGGTCGGTAACAGAATAGCCGTAAGACCAGCCCCTTGTAGAACGATGAACCCAGTTGATCATGTTATAGCGCAAGTCCATCGGGTCTGCATCTTCAGGCAATATCTTTACCTGGAAGGCATCTTTATAACCCGCCGCTTCAAATGCCTGGTTCCACCATTTTGCTCCTTCAAGCAATGCGCTTCGTATAGGTTCAGGCGTACCGTTGTCGAGGTAATAAACGATTGGGTTTACAGCTTCGCTCATGGCTGCTGTTGGGTCTTTTTTTACCAGCCGGTGACGATTGATAAACATCTTTTCAATCGGCTCTGTTACTGGTGTGCTGTAATCAAAATACGAACTGCCGAAATAGCCGGACCTAGCATCAAATACTCTTGGCTTATAATTGTTATCGGGCAATTGCACAAAAGAGTGATGCATACGTAAAGTAACCGCATCTGCTGAGGGAGTTACTGATGAAACATAGTTTCCTGGTCTTGCACTGTTTGTTACAAAAGTTATGGTGGTTTCAAACTCTGTATTCAATGGAAAATTTTTAGTGCGTGGAAGATATATTGCAGACCGCGATACATCAATGCTGTAATTACCCTGGTTCGAACCCTGCAGCCTGTTTGCAACCTGCATGGCATCTCTCATCAAAAATGCGGTCGCATCTACCAATACACTTCCTTTGCTTTCTGCTTCCACAGTAAAACCCCACAATGTTGATTGGGCAAATGATTGTTCTACTGCCCTCTTCTCTGCTGCATCATTACTGGTTGCACGAAAAGAATAATTGGGTTGGATCATTAAAACTTTGTTTCCAACCCTTGTAAATTTTATGATAGCGCCGCTTCCCAAAAGCCCACGGTCAAGCCCGATGTCGTTGGAACCTAACCCTGCAGGCAAAGACGGCTGGTATAATATTTCAGAATCGAGTTTGTTTATTTGCAGCCATATTTTACCTGCATGTTCATCCCAGAAGAAATTGAGGAACCCGTTATAGGCTGTCAGGTTTTTGGTTTTGTCTTCGATGGAAGGCAAAGGTTGTGATTGTACAAAAAGCGGAAATAAGCATAACAGCAGCAGACATATTCTCATAAACAGTGTTTTGGTATGCACAAAATACGATGTTTTTGACCCCCCGCCCTAAAGGGAGCTAAAGTCGTCACGATTAAGCTTTAGGTAAGTCAATAAGTCATTGAGTCAATAAGTCAAAAAGTTATTGACTCAATAAAGTAATTGGGTCATAAGCCATTGAGCTATCGAGTCATTGAGCTATTGAGTCATTGAGGCATTGAGGCATTGAGCCATTGAGCCATTAACCCATTAAGCAATTTAAGAGACTTAGTGGCTAAAAATAATATCTTTAGGATTCATTTTGAGGCATTATAAACGATTGTTATGAAAAAAGTAAGGTGGGGAGTATTAAGCACCGCAAAGATTGCCCGTGAAAAAGTAATTCCCGGAATGCAGGCAAGTGAGTTTTGTGACATTGCAGCCATCGCATCGCGGAACGGAGAGCAGGCACGGGCAGAAGCAAACCGTTTACATCTTGCAAAAGCTTATGACTCTTATGAGGCATTGCTGGAAGACCCGGAGATAGATGCAGTGTATATTCCGTTGCCGAACCAATTACACGTGCCCTGGGCAATAAAAGCAATCGAGGCAAACAAACATGTGTTGTGCGAAAAGCCCATTGCACTAACAGCAGCAGAGGCGCAGCAGTTGCTAAAAGCCGCTCAGCAAAAACCCCAACTAAAAGTGATGGAAGCTTTTATGTACCGCTTTCATCCGCAATGGCAGTACGCAAAAAAGATGGCAGATGAGGGCAAACTCGGCCAGTTGAAAACCATTCAATCCTTCTTTTCTTTTTATAATGTTGACCCCAATAACATTCGTAATCACAGAGACTCCGGTGGTGGCGGCATGATGGATATCGGCTGCTATTGTATTTCTCTTTCCCGTTTTATATTTGGCAAAGAACCGGAAAGGGTTTTTGGAAAGGTTGAATTTGACGAAAGGTTTGGTGTTGACCAGATCGCTTCGGGTATCCTCGATTTTTCGACAGGCACTTCAACATTTACCTGCTCCACTCAGCTTACACCTTATCAGCATGTCAATATTTTGGGTACTGATGCGGGCATTGAAATAGAAATTCCTTTCAATGCTCCAGCGGATGCACCAACCCGTGTTTGGCTGCATTCTAAAAAAGGAAAAGAGGAAGTTAGATTTGAGCCAGTTAATCAGTATGCCAGACAGGGAGATTTGTTTTCACAAGCTATTCTTAACAACACAGATGTGCCGACTCCTCTTGAAGATGCAGTAAATAACATGAAAGTAATTGAAGCAATTTTCGAAAGTTCCGGTGAAGAAAGATGGAAAGCCCGAACTCCAGAACCCCAAACCCCTGAAGGGGCGTAAAGAAAGCTTCGGGTAGTATTAAAAGGCTTTGAAGCTGATGAGTTAGCACAAAAGTTCATAAGAAAATAAAGCTTGACCTCCCCCTCCTCGAGGAGAGGGAATGAGGGTGAGGCCGGCGCACAAAGAACAAAAAGTACAAGTGTGCGACGCAACGATGCCAGATTAAAAAACAAAAGACCGGCTCATAAAATCAACACAAAAACGGAACAGCTATGATGAAACTGAAGAACTTTTTTTTAACCGGTATTTCTCTTTTTTGTATTGCAGTTGCATGTTATTCTCAAAAGAAAGCTACTGCGTTACTGCATACAATTCCTGCGGAATACGACAGCATTTATACAAAGGTGCAGCGTGCTACGTTTCAATATTTTTGGGATGGAGCAGAGCCAAACAGCGGAATGGCAAGAGAACGTTTTCATGTTGACAATATATATCCTGATGACGATAAAAATATTGTGGCTACGGGTGGCAGCGGCTTTGGTGTAATGTGTCTTTTAGCGGGCATCGAAAGAGGATTTATAACAAGGCAGCAAGGGTATGAAAGGCTTCAGCAAATTGTAAACTTCCTCGAAAAGGCAGACCGTTTTCATGGCGCCTGGCCGCACTGGATAAACGGAGAAACAGGTAAAGTAAAGCCTTTTGGCAAAAAAGATAATGGCGGCGACCTGGTTGAAACATCTTTCATGCTGCAGGGATTGCTTACTGTTCGCCAGTATTTTAAAGACGGCAATAAAAATGAGAAAGCGCTTGCTGCGCAAATAGACAGGCTTTGGAGAGAAGTTGACTTTAATTGGTACCGCAATGGCAAAAATGTTTTGTACTGGCACTGGTCGCCAGACTACCAATGGCAGATGAACTTTCCTGTAACTGGTTACAACGAATGCCTGATTATGTATGTGCTTGCGGCATCTTCGCCAACACATGGTATTTCAGCCAAAGTGTATGATGAGGGCTGGGCAAGAAGCGGTAAAATAAATGCCACAACCACTAAATACGGATACACATTAACCCTTGCTCACAATGGCGCTCCAGAATATGGAAGCTCATTGTTTTGGGCACATTATTCTTATCTTGGCCTCGACCCGCGGGGGCTGAAGGACAGGTATGCAGATTACTGGGAGAACAATAAAAACCAGACGCTTATAGACAGAGCGTGGTGTATAGATAATCCCAAAAAATTTAAAGGATACGGGGCCAACAGTTGGGGACTGACTGCAAGCTATTCTGTAAAAGGATATGCAGCCCATCGTCCGGGTTTGGAGGGTGATTTAGGTGTCATTTCTCCTACGGCGGCATTGTCTTCAATGCCTTATACACCCGAATATTCTATGCAGGCAATGAAGCATTGGTACAACGATATGGGTGATAAAATATTTGGACCCTATGGCTTTTATGATGCTTTTAGTGAGACAGATAACTGGTATCCAAAAAGATATCTTGCGATTGACCAGGGACCAATTGTAGTGATGATGGAAAATTATCGTACAGGCCTGTTATGGAACCTGTTTATGAGTTGCCCCGAAGTGCAGCAGGGTTTGAGGAAGTTAGGGTTTAAGTCGCAAGCCCCAACCCTGAAGGGAGGAGAGAGGAGGCAGGAGACGGGAGTAGGGAGTCAGGAGGTAGGAGTTGGGATATAGAAAGCAAAAGTGTTATTGCAAAAGAATACTATACTTGCCGCGGCTTAAGAATGCCGTATGAACGGGACAAGTAATGCAGTGATTTTTTTTGGAGCCGGGCTGTATTACTACTATTTCACATCGTTGCGTCGCACCAGTTTGTAAAAAAACTAAAATTAAGAGCCTGAGAATCACGTAAACGACAACCGTCTCAGATAGGGGTCCGAAACTTATCGCTAATGATCCTAGTTTTTTTACAGTCTGGCACACTTGTACTTTTGTTCATTATTAAGCAACCAAATCCTATCTGTCGGTAGTAATGTACTATTGTCCGCCCCCTTCTCTACAGGAGAAGGAATGAGAGGTTGGAAGTTGAGAGCTGGGAGGCAGGAGACGGTAGATAGGAGATAGGAGATAAAAGGTGGATGTGTTAGTGCAAAAGAATAAAAATGTACAAATGCCTGGCCTCCTTCTCCTCAAGGAGAAGGAACGAGGATGAGGTGAGTCTGAGAAGGCAGATGGCAGACGGGAGTCGGGAGATGGGAGATAGAAAGCAAAAGTGTTAGTGCAAAAGAATATTAATGTACTATTGCCCGGCCTCCTTCTCCTCAGGAGAAGGAACGAGGATGAGGTGAGTTTGAGAAGGCAGACGGGAGATGGGAGATGGAATATAGAAGATAGAAATCAAAAGTGTTAGTGCAAAAGAATATTAAATGTACAAATGCCTGGCCTCCTTCTCCTCAAGGAGAAGGAACGAGGATGAGGTCAAATAAAATGCCGATGAAAAGAATAAATAAAAAGTTTTTGATTTCCGTTTTTTGCTTGTATTGCTTTTACAACGTTCAGGCGCAAGAGACCCAAATGAGCACTTACTGTAATCCTGTTAATCTCGATTACACTTACATGATTTACAATGCCGATAAAAATATTTCCTATCGTTCGGGTGCTGATCCTGCTGTAGTGAAGTTTAGGGGCGAATATTATATGTTCGTTACCCGGTCGTTGGGTTACTGGCATTCAACAGATTTATTGAACTGGTCATTCATCACTCCTGAGAAATGGTATTTCCAGGGGGAAAATGCGCCTGCAGCGCATAATTACAAAGACTCTGTTTTATATGTTGCCGGAGACCCTTCGGGCTCTATGAGTGTTTTATATACCGACAATCCGGAGAAGGGTGATTGGAAAGCTGTTCCATCTATTTTAAATGATCTGCAGGATCCCGATTTATTTATTGATGATGATGGTAAAGCTTATATGTTTTGGGGCTCATCAAATGTCTATCCGATAAGAGCAAAAAAGCTGGATAAAAATCATCGTTTCAGCGCTTCCGATTCTACTTATGCGTTATTTGGTTTAGATATGAAAAAGCACGGCTGGGAGCGCTTTGGCGAAAACCATTCTGACACGGTTATCGGCGGCTACATGGAGGGAGCGTGGTTAACAAAATACAACAACAAATACTACATGCAATATGCTGCTCCGGGTACAGAATTTAATGTATATGCTGATGGTGTGTACATGAGCGATTCTGTTTTGGGGCCATATCATTATGCACCTAACAATCCTGTTTTTTATAAACCGGGAGGTTTTTCAAACGGGGCTGGTCACGGCAGTACTGTTATCGGACCTTCTGGTATGTTCTGGCACTTTGCCTCTGCTGCTGTAAATGTAAATGTAGGCTGGGAAAGACGTATTTGTATGTACCCTGCGTGGTTTGATAAAGATGGGTTGATGTATTCAAATACTTCTTTTGGCGACTACCCGCATTATGCTCCGGCAGCCTCCCCAAACCCCTCCGAAGGAGGGGCTTTTAAAAGCACAGCTTCGGGTGGTGCTGGGACTTTTACGGGGTGGATGCTGCTATCGTACAACAAACCGGTAAAAGCTTCTTCATCTCTCGATCAGTATAAACCGGAAAATCTTACCGACGAAAATGTAAAAACATTTTGGGTGGCAGAAAAAAATGATGATAAACAATGGTTGGAAATAGACTTGCAAAAACCGGGAAAGGTGTATGCAATCCAGGTAAACTACCACGACTATAAATCTGATTTATACGGCAGAATGCCCAATTTGTATCACCGTTATGTAATTGAAGGTTCTTTAGATGGACAAACCTGGACGACATTAATTGACAGAAGCAATAGCTTTAAAGATGTTCCAAACGATTATGTTGAATTAGGCATTCCAGAAACAGTAAGGTATGTACGATATAGAAATATTCATGTACCTATGACTAATCTTTCGATTTCTGATTTGCGTGTTTTTGGGGTAGGGCAGGAGAAGGTTCCGCCCGCAGTGAAAGGGTTATCGGTTATCAGACAGAAAGATCGCAGAGATGCAATGATAACATGGAAGGAACAGCCAAACACACAAGGTTACAATGTGCTTTGGGGAATAGCGCCTGACAAACTATATAGCTCGTGGATGGTGTATGGTAAAAATGCACTTAATCTGAAAGCTTTGACTACCGACCAAAAATATTACTTCTCAGTAGAAGCTTTTAATGAAAGTGGCGTTTCGGAGAGAACGAAAGTTATACCCCTGCCCTAAAGGGAGCAGAGAGAGGAGATGGGAGACATGAGATGGGAGACTAGAGAAGGGAGAGGAGACAGGAGAAGGGAGATAGAATGTTGAAGTGTTAGTGCAAAAGTATAATCATTAACTATTGCCTGGCCTCCTTCTCCTCAGGAGAAGGATCGAGGATGAGGTTTTTAACAACTAAAACAAACTATAATGAAAAGAATTAAAATCTACACTTTTTACATTTTACTCTCTACACTTACGGTCAAATCAGTTCATGCACAGGAGCCTCCTTTTTACAACGAGATACAACAATTTAAAAAACAGGACAGCGCTTCTTTTCCTCCTGCGAATGCAATCCTGTTTACCGGCAGTTCGTCTTTTAGAAAATGGACTGATGTGCAATCTTATTTTCCCGACTACACTATTATCAACAGGGCTTTTGGAGGTTCAACTTTTCCTGATGTTATTCGCTATGCAAACGATGTCATTATCCCGTATCATCCAAAGCAGGTTGTTATTTATTGCGGCGACAATGATCTTGCTTCATCCGATACCGTTACTGCACAAATGGTATTCAACCGTTTTAAGCAGCTTTTTTATATTATCAGAAAAAGTCTTCCTAAGGCTAACATCACGTATGTTTCTATCAAGCCAAGTCCAAGCAGGAAGCAATTAATGCCAAAGATGGAGGAGACGAATTTGCTGATCAAATCATTTTTAAAGAAGAAGAAAAATACTTCTTTTATCGACGTGTATCATCCGATGCTTCTGGCAAATGGGAAGCCCATGCCCTCCATCTTTCTCCAGGATAGTTTGCACATGAATGCCAGTGGATATGCGATCTGGAAAAAAGTAATTAAACCTTATTTGAAAGCCCGCTAAATTCCCCGAAGGGGGACTTGAAACCCCTAAATTCCCTGAAGGGACTTTAAGAAGTACAAATGCTGACTTATTCGACAATTTATACTGCTTACAGGATAAGATTCCTGTAAACGGAACAAGTAGTGCATTGCTGAATAATGAACAAAAGTAGAAGAGTGCGACGCAACAATG
>CAXUMK010000085.1:15196-19754 GCA_964251885.1 uncultured Segetibacter sp.
CACTATTTGTCCCGTTCATACTGGATTCTTGTGCCGCGGGAAGTATAAAATGCACCCCTTTTCTATTGACTACCGGCTTTTCAGTTTTTGCTTGTAGATTGCGAAATATATCTTTTAAAAGATAAACGATAATTATATGAAACGATTGACTGTCTTGTTATGTGTACTCGCTTTAATGCCCGTTACATTGTTTGCACAAAAGCCTGCAAAAAAAACTCCATCTAAAACAGCATCTCCAAATACTGCCGATGCTAAGATGAATAGTTTTGTTTCTAACCTGATGTCAAAAATGACACTTGAAGAGAAAATTGGTCAGCTCAATTTAGTGACACCGGGTGGAGGCGTAGCGACTGGTGCCGTGGTAAGTTCAGATGTGGAAGGAAAAATAAAATCAGGAAGTGTAGGAGGTTTATTTGGCGTGATTGGGGTTGAAAAAATAAAACAGGCGCAGGAGTTGGCGGTTACAGGCAGCCGCCTTAAAATTCCTTTGATTTTTGGTTCAGACATTATTCATGGATATAAAACCACGTTCCCAATTCCTTTAGGTTTATCGTGCAGTTGGGATTTGCCTATGATAGAGCGAAGTGCAAGAGTTGCCGCAAGCGAAGCAACTGCCGACGGACTAAACTGGGCTTTTTCCCCGATGGTTGATATTGCCCGCGATCCGCGCTGGGGAAGAGTAGCCGAAGGAGCAGGTGAAGACACTTATCTCGGTTCACAAATAGCAAAGGCAATGGTAAAAGGTTACCAGGGAGCTAATCTTGGCAATAAAAATACTTTAATGGCTTGTGTTAAACACTTTGCTTTATACGGAGGGGCCGAAGCCGGAAGAGACTACAACACGGTTGACATGAGCCGTATTAAAATGTACGAATACTACCTGCCTCCTTATAAAGCTGCCGTGGACGCCGGCGCTGCCTCTGTCATGAGTTCTTTTAATGAAATTGATGGCATTCCTGCAACAGGTAACAAATGGCTAATGACAGATTTATTGCGGAAGCAGTGGGGTTTTAAGGGGTTGGTAGTTACCGATTATACGGCGATAATGGAAATGATCGATCATGGGATGGGTGATTTGCAAGCCGTATCTGCTTTGGCATTAAATGCAGGCACTGATATGGATATGGTATCAGAAGGATATTTGACAACAGTAAAGAAGTCACTCCAGGAAGGCAAGGTCACACAAAAGCTGATAGACGAATCGTGCCGCAGAATTTTAGAAGCAAAATATAAGCTCGGTTTATTTGATGATCCCTTCCGCTATTGCGACACAACGAGAGCAGCCAATGAAGTACTTAGCGCCGATAAAAGACAGGCTGCAAGAGAATTCGGAGAACACGCCTGCGTTTTGCTGAAAAACAACAACCAGACTTTGCCTCTAAAGAAATCAGGCACTATTGCATTAATAGGACCATTGGCTAATAATAAAAGCAATATGCTGGGTACATGGGCTGTAAGCGGCGATTCCCAGCTTTCAGTTCCTGTTATAGATGGGATGAAAAATGTGGGCGGCCAGGACGTAAATATCCTCTACGCAAAAGGTGCAAATATTACAGATGATAGTGCGATGGTAAAAAGAGTAAATGTGTTTGGTGTAAAAGCCGATATTGATCCGCTTTCGCCTGACCAGTTAATAAGCCAGGCAGTCGAAACAGCTAACAAGGCCGACGTAGTGGTAGCATTGGTGGGTGAAGCTTCTGAAATGACCGGAGAGTCTGCAAGCCGCTCTGACATTAGTTTGCCAGCCAGCCAGCAAAGATTGCTGCAGGCTCTCGCAGCAACAGGCAAGCCTTTAGTGGTTGTTCTCATGAGCGGAAGACCTTTGACAATTAACAAAGAAAGCGAACTGGCAACTTCATTGCTGCATGTATGGTTTCAGGGGCATGAAGCGGGAAATGCAATAGCCGATGTGCTGTTTGGTAACTACAATCCTTCCGGAAAACTAACAATGACTTTTCCGCAGAATGTTGGGCAAATACCTATTTATTATAACCATAAAAACACTGGCCGTCCGCAGGCCGAGGGTCAGCCGGGTCAAAAGTTTCGTTCAAATTATTTGGATGTAAGCAACGATCCTTTGTATCCTTTTGGCTATGGTTTAAGTTACACAACCTTCTCTTATGGCAACCTGCTGTTAAACAAAGTATCTATCAAACCCAACGAAACTTTGCAGGTAAAAGTACAGCTCACCAATACCGGCAAATTTGATGGCGAAGAGGTAGTGCAACTATACATCCGCGACATTTATGCAACGGTTTCGCAACCCGTAAAAAAGCTGAAAGCTTTTCAAAAAGTAATGCTGAAAGCCGGAGAAACAAGAGACATAATCTTTAACGTGTCGGTTGAAGACCTGAAATTTTTCAACAGCGATTTAAAATGGGTTGCCGAACCCGGAGAATTTAGAGTAATGGTTGGCGGTAATTCAAGAGATGTGAAGGAAGAGAAGTTTACGTTAACTAAGTAAAGCTTTTTTGGTACAGGCATTAGTTCCCTGATGATTCATTGTTGCGTCGCATTTCGTTCATCGGATAGTTCTCTGTGGAGCGTTTTTCATGTTCTGTTTTTATCAGGTGAGGCACGTAAGAGATTTCTTGTAACCAATCAATTAATAAAGGATGACGAACAAATATGAAATAATAATTTATTGGAGTGAGATAGATAATGCATTCATTGCAGAAATGCCCGAATTGAGAGGATGTATAGCCCATGGAGAAACGCAGGACGAAGCTTTGCGTGAGATAAATGCTTTAGCAAAAGATTGGCTTCAACTTGCGCAGGAAAAAGGATGGCAAATCCCTCAGCCAAAAGGTAAACTTATGTCTGCTTAATTGTGATAGGGATTTGGAACCGATATTTTTTTACAACACTATTCTTTAAATTAAATCAAATACATCTACAAACCCTGCGATTTCAAAGTAATGGTGGATGGCGCTTATATTAACATTATGAGAACTGAAAACATTTACTATTTTTATAGTAATGATATAAAATTTGTAAGAATAAACAACTTTATTTATGAAAGAGATCTTAAAAAATTTTCAAACACTACGAAAATCATTAACCTTATTGATTGA
Organism: uncultured Segetibacter sp.; assembly: GCA_964251885.1. Taxonomy (GTDB): domain Bacteria; phylum Bacteroidota; class Bacteroidia; order Chitinophagales; family Chitinophagaceae; genus Segetibacter. Next base: position 18,271 of record CAXUMK010000085.1, read on the forward strand.
TAAAAGCGGTTATAAAAGTTCTTTTATAGCTGAAAAAATAGGAATGGCACCAAGTAACTTTTATGTGCGAAAACAGCGCAATAGTTGGAATGAGGAAGAAATTGAGAAAATTTTAAACGTTATTGAGAATGAAGAACTGGAAGATTTCTTTTTAGGTCATTTGATGGAGAATATGAATGAAGAAAATATCACATTAGATGAACTGAAAAAAGAAATGTCGTGGAAATAATTGTTACAAAATTATTTGCTAAACAATTGAAGCATTGTCCGGCTTATATACAGGAAAGCGCAAAAGCAGTACTTGAAAGTTTAGAAGCCGCAAATAAATTGAGTGACGTTCCAGACATAAAAAAGCTTGAAGGATTTAAAGTGTTTTACAGAATTAGAATTGGTGATTACAGAATAGGAATAAAGCAAGAAGAACCAGCAATTGTTGTAATGACTATTCTGCGCAGAGGAGCAATTTATAAGAAGTTTCCACCACAATAAAGTGATTTAAAAAAAGCCGTATTTTATTGCGGCTTTTTTTGTAGAAGCGTAGTCTTCATAGCAAAGCAATTATGTGTTAGGATGAGACTCTGCGCTGCCAGCATGACGGAATTTCTTGTCCCACTCACAAGGCATTTTAAGGATACCCTAGCAGGACGAGAATTTACTTCACGCATGATATGTTTCCTGTTAACGGGAGAAGTAGTGCGTTGGCTGAATAACGAACAGAGCGTACAAGAGTGCGACGCAACGTAAGCCAGATAGCAGTATGCCGCCGGGCTCAAAAAAATCGTTTTAAAGAACTTTGTGAAGACAATAAAATTTATACATCTAAACCTCTTACTTGCTTGTATTTTATTTCCCTGTACTTCTCACTCTTCGCTCCACTTAAACTCAACATCCTTCTTCAAATCGGGGTGTAGGCTTTCAAAAACCGGGCATGTCATCGCTGCTCTTTCGAGAATTATCCGCTGTTTTTCGTCTGCATGTAAGGCTTCCGGAAAATTTATAACAACTTTAATTTCTCCAATTCTTCTGGGTTCAGTCACCATATTTTTCTGAATGTCAATTTTGGTTCCTTCAAGATTTATTTTCATATCTCTCGCCTTGATTCCCATTATTGTCATCATACAATTTCCCAAAGCTGTGGCCACCAGATCACTCGGAGAAAAGCGTTCTCCTTTGCCCTGGTTGTCTGTCGGAGCATCGGTTTCTATAACGGTTCCGCTTTGCAAATGTGTGGCAACTGTTCTCAAATTTCCTTCGTATATGATCTGTGATGTCATGGATACTAATTTTGCCCTAAATTTACAGGTAACAAATCAAATTAACGTGAAGAATATAGTTTTGGCGGCAGTATGTACCCTCGCTTTATCTGTTGGTTACAGTCAAAGCAAGGAAGCGAAAGACCAGAAAAAAGAAGAGCGAAAAGAAAAAATTAATAAGATGATTATGCAGGAGGAAGAAGGCGCTATCATCTTTCAAAAACAAACGGT
>CAXUMK010000086.1:0-2921 GCA_964251885.1 uncultured Segetibacter sp.
AATAAGGAGTTATAATGAAGGTAGAAAAAGCTTTAATTTTGTATGATTGCAGTAATAAAAACGCGTTAGCTGCAAGGCTAAAATGACAATCTCTACTAAATGAGCATACAAGATTTATATTCTAAACGGAACAAAAAACCTGTTGACGTTTTTACTTACGAAGAACTTTCTGAAAAACTAAAAATTCAAATTGTACATCTTTGGACAAATTTCTTTGCTCAACTTCATGAGGACTATAGACAAGAAATTTGGAAAGTAATTCATTCTATTTTGTCAGAGGAATTTGGCAAAAAAACCTTGTTGGCAGACGACTTACGAAGATTTTATGACAGCTATCGTGTAGAATTTTATTTTGAGAAAAAAGCAACTTTAGATGAAAGTCTTGATATAATTGAAACTGTTTTTAAGTTTATAAGGAAAGCAAAAGAAATTTATCAGCAAAGAAGTTATCATGAGCTACGACTTCATTACGAACCTGAACAAGCTATAAAAGATTTAAACACTCGTTTGCTTGAAAATGCTGTGGGTTTTGCTTTGGAGCAAGGACAAATCATACGCTTAGACAACGAACTACTTCATAAAGAGGTAACTATTCCAGCATTTAATTTATTGAATTCAACTACATTCAAGAATGCTAACGACGAGTTTTTAAGTGCACACGAACATTTTAAATTTAAAAGAAATAAGGAATGCTTAGCTGATTGCTTGAAAACAATGGAAACTACCATGAAGATTATATGCAATGAGAATGGATGGACTTATAATCAGAATGACACAGCAAAAACTTTAATAGATATTTGTTTTAAAAACAAATTAATACCTGATTATTTGCAAACTCAATTCTCTTCACTTAGGACGGTGTTAGAAAGTGGAATTCCAACTTTAAGGAATAAGTTAGGTGGGCATGGACAAGGTACGCAGAAAATTAAAGTGCCTGAACATTTTTCCAATTATATGCTTCATTTAACTGCTACGACAGTTCACTTTCTTATTTCATGTCAGAAGGAAATCAAGCCAGTTCTTTAGAGTGACGACAGAAGCACAGACAGCCAACTTTGGGCTTTGTGCAAGCAGGGCTTGACGTTCAAACTTCGGCTGTTTGCATCGCTATACTTTGGTTCGGGCTGGACGGAATTCTGTTGGGCTTTGTAGTTAACTTGTACTTTTATTTCTTTATGGGGCTTCGGTTCGGGGCTGGACAAACAGCAATGTCCTGCCTGCACAAAGCCCTGGAACATGGCAGTAATACCTAACCACCCTTACGTTTTTATTCGTGTTTTTTGACACAGTATTTTGGGCTGGTTGTATCGGGTTGGACACTTTAAAATAATTAAAAAATGTTTTTAGACAAAAAAATAAACGAAGAAAAACTAAATGAATTTTCGTTTTTAGACTGCGTAAAATGGTTACGAGAAAGGTCTGAACATCTTTCATATTCCAAAGGTTCAGGCGATACTTATTGGGAAGCAAGAGAAATAATTCGGTATTTAATAAAAAGATATTGCAATGAATATGGGTTCACTTCTGCAAACTACCACGACAACGAGATTGGAAGATTACTATTTAGTACAGACAAAGAATTAGATGATTATACAAAGTATGCCAAAACCGACAAGGCAAAAGCGGAGGTTATTGCCGTTTTTAAATCAGACATGGATGACAATACAAGCCGTATTATAAACGATATAAACAACAATTAATGGAAAGGAAAGAAAGAGTGAAAAAGGTACATGAGTTAATTAATAACGAGTGCCGAGGCAAAGAAAATAAATTCAATGAATTATATGCTAAATTTCAGGAAGAGTTTGAATTGGAAACAGAGTTTAACCCTGACATTAAAACGAACAGGTATTTATGGAATTTGAGACAGACAAAAATAAAACAGCTTGAAACGTATCTACACTATCAAGGGAAAAAGAAAGACACGCTGGATTTATATACTGACTTTGTTGCCAATTTTAGCCAAGATACTTCATGGGCACTCCTTTAAATATTCAGGTAACTTTTAGGTAGACACAGAACTTTTCGTACTGGTACTACTGCCAACATTGGATTTTGTGCAAGCAGGGCTGGACGTTGAAACTTCGGCTGTCAAGCATCGCTGTACTTTGGTTCGGGCTTGACGGAATTCTGTTGGGCATTTAGTTGTTAACTTGTACTTTTATTTCTTTATTGGGCTTCTGTTCGGGGCTGAACAAACAACAATGCCCTGCATGACACAAAGCCCTTTCCGTTGTGTGCCATAGGGTCGAAACAGATAGACATTCCTTAAATGAACATGTTGACAAAGTTTCCATTTATAGAAAGAAACCACCTCAATATAGCAAGATGACTAAAAACCAATTCTTTTTTAAGCTCTTTAAAATCAAGAAAACTTTTTTTGTTTATCTCCTTACTATTTTTTGTTGTTTATTAGTATCGTGTCATGAAAGTCCAGGTGCAATTTGTAGAGATGGACATCGTAGCTATTCGACCGGCAGGGGCACTTGCAGTTGGCATGGAGGAGTAGACCATTATATTGATACCGATGAAATTAGTATACCTAAGACAGCAGGGCTTATTATAGTCATAGGATTTGTTGGCTTTGTAGTCGTCGCTAATAGCAAGGACAAAACCAATCAAAAGTAGTAGGTAAAATATCAAACTGCTTATTCTTTCTCTGCTGGCTTGGAGCCACCTATAGATTTAATTTTTTCATCAGAATTGCAGTTTTTCACCTGCCTTAGTTGACGGGGAAATATTCGACTTACGTTCGCTACTCGAGAATTATTTTCTGGAGATACTTCCACTGCTTGTATTCCAGCCTCCTCTGCAATGTACGGCACACAACATTAGTGGAGTAGACGAAAAGCCCCAAAATTAAACCCCGTTGCCTTAGAGGTAGCGGGGCTTTTTGTTATACTCCCTGTTGACCGAAGCAT
>CAXUMK010000086.1:2931-19642 GCA_964251885.1 uncultured Segetibacter sp.
AATCTGTTTTTAAAAGGTTGGCTCACAGTAAGCGAGTTACAAAAGTTGCCGGCTTGCCGTTCGGTTCACAAGAGTACTGCCAATAGTGGAGCTGTACATTCGCTATTTGGCTTTTTGTTTTTATCTTCATCAAAAGTTTTTAAATTGAAATTCGGTTGCTGTGCAGAGGTTTTTCAACTAGCCCACCATCGGCAATACCTTTTCGTTTTATGCTATTTTAATAAAACAAACTGAAAGAATATGAAACAATCATTGATCTATAGACTTCTACTTACTGCCATAGGACTTTGCACAATTATTTCTTGCAGGAAGACTTCTGTTGAACCTGTTTTTACGGCTAAAATCAATAACCAGAACTATTCGTTTGACAGTTCATTTGCATGGATTGATACTAGTTCTGCTTCATTAAATCACTACTTCGTAAATGTTGGTGCAAAAGACATAAAAGGAAACAACCTTGTTTATTTAGCTGGCGATGCTTATTCAAACAAGAATGTTTCAGGCATCTATAACTTTACAGATCCTCTGCCTTATCCGTTACCTGATAATTTTAAATCGCTCAACGGCATCAGCGTGATTTTAAATAAGGGGCAAAACAAAGGTATTTTTCATCTTAGCGGCAATGATATCTCTACCTTATCAATTAGCAAATTGACCGGTTCAACCATTCAGGGTGATTTCTCAATTGTTTTACATCCGACTTTCAGCAATGGCGCAACTGACAGTTCGCAATATTTACAAATGACTGGTCAGTTCAATATTCCCTATCATTTTATACCTTAGCCAGACGATTCTTGCATACAACAAAAGGCTTTTGTCCTGCTGTGGTCTCCTTGCAAAGCCTTGTGTAAAAGCCAAGGGACCCCGGCATTCCAACACAACATAGTCAACTCAACTCTTCATAATGCACAGGAACAAACTTATCTAATTTGTTTTTTACATAAAATCGGGCACTGCTATGCTCATAATCTTCCCAATGTTCCACCAGCTTCCATTTTCCTCTAATACAATTCAAGTGTATGTAATTTATTTTTTGAAACAAAAACTGCCGATGATATATTGGCTTTGCATCAAAGCTATCTTCAAATACTTTATGCTTTTGTCCCTTCTTTACATCTCTTTCAGTTAACCCTTCTTTTAATTGTAAAACTATTTTGCTTAGCGCATTTTCCTCTGTTCTCTTTATAATTTCATAAGCCATAAACCTTTTGCCATTGCTCACAATTTTATTTAAGTCATAATTATCATTTGGAAAGGATAATATGAAATGAACATGATTTGGCATAATGGTATATGCAGTAGTTTTAATACTGTATTTATCTTTTAGATAATCAAACCATTTATAAACGGTATCATAAGCATTATTCAATTCGAATAAAGGAAGCCATGAATAACAGGTGAACCTGATATAATGAAGGGCAGACGCGCTGCTATGTGTGGTTCTGGTGGACATACATACAATATACTAAATATTGTTTTCCTGTGCCAGCAGAATGCCGGGGTCCCTTAGCCCACGCACAAGGCTTTGAAGGAGACCCCAGCAGGACGAGAAATTAAAGCGGTTGGTGTAAAAGCTGACTGCTTTTATTAAATGTACATATGTTTTCGTTTACGGTTGCAAACCTTTCAGCAGTCTTTCTATTTCCTCGTCATCAATATCTTCTCTTTCGCTTTTATCATAAATGGAGAGGAGGAAAACGGTTTTGCCATTTACATAGACATGAGTTATTACCCTTGCTCCGCCGCTTTTACCTTTTCCTTTAGAGGCGATGGCCAGCCTTATTTTATAACAATTCTTAGCCAAAGGTGTCCCTATGATTGGGTTATCTTCGAGACTATCGCTTAAAGTGTGCAACTCCTGCTTGAGGGATGGAAATTTTCTTATCAACCGCTTTGATTCCTTTTTGAAGTTATCAATAAGGATAACGTTATAATTCATTCAAAAAATTTGTAAGGGATTGTCCTTTTTTCTTACCGGCCTTAATGTCGTTTACTTCTTGTACGGCCTGCTGCAATCCGTTTAAAAACTCCTGTTTGGTAGGTGGATTGTCTTCGGGTTCCTTAACGATGACAAAATCAAGGCTTTTAACCAGCTTCATAAAAAAGGCATATTCTTTATCTGGTATTGAAACAACAATGTCTTTCATAATAAATATTTTAATAGCCTCAATAAGCTGCCTTTTACAATTGCAGCAGCCCCTTGCTGGTTTAAGTTCCGCAGACACTTAAATTAAAAATGGCTGCAGGAATGTGTCTGGTAAATATAGTGCTGTTTGCGTAAAGAGCAATGAGACGAGCGGCGTTAATGGCATGTACTTTTTAGGCAAAAAAAGGGTTGGATGTTTTTTAGATCATATCTCTGAAGCATTACATTAAAGCCGATGCTATGAAAAACAAAAAGTAAAAGTGAGTAACACAACAAAAGATGAATAGAAGACAAATGCCGGTAACAAAAAAACTATTTCTCATCCTACAAGTGATCTCATCTATACCAACGATGCCAGGCTTAAATGCAGTGGGATTGCTTTCCCGCTTTTGTTACGGATAGGCTGTGCCTCCAATGACAAACAATAAAGCAGCATTATTTAAAAGCAGGCTTAAATGCAGTGGGATTGCTTCGTTACTCGCAATGACGAGCAATAGAGCCGTGCAATTGACAAGCCTATTTGTTGCTTTTGGCAATGCTAAAATTGTATTTGCCGGAACCTAACTGTACGACTACGTATCCATCTTCTGTTCCGGTTATTTTGATATCCTTTGATGAATTAAGAGCGACGTTGCTTTCTGTAACTGCCTCTGCGTTGGCAGCCGGAACGTAAACGGTTGCAGTGGTGTTGGCAGGTATTTCGATAGTTAAAAGGGTTTTGTCATTCTGCACCTGCCAGCCACTACTTAGATTACCATAATACGTTTGCAGGCTTGCGGATGCATTGGTAAAACCGCCACCTATATGTGGTTTTACCTGGATGTGCTTGTAACCGGGACCGTCTTCGTAAGTGTCTAAGCCAGCCATAGAACGGTACATCCAGTCGCCGATAGCGCCGTAAGAGTAGTGGTTATAAGAATTCATGCCCGGCGTTTGAAAAGTGCTGTCGGGCTTTATGCCATCCCATCTTTCCCATATAGTTGTTGCGCCCATTTTTACCGGGTAGAGCCACGAAGGATAGCTATCCTGCAAAAGTAATTTATAAGCCACCTCATCGTGGCCAAAGCGGGTGAGTACATGACAGAGATAAGGCGTGCCGAGGAAGCCGGTGGTTAAATGATTGTCGTAACTTTTTACATTGTCTGCCAGGCGTGCAGCAGCCTGCGCTCTTAAAGCATCGGGCAACATATCGAAGTTTAATGCAAGCACATACGCTGTTTGCGTTCCCGAAACCAGGCGGCCATTGGTGGTCATATATTCTTTGATGAAGGCATCTTTAATTTTTTGCAGCAATGCAGCATAACTTTCGACCTCATCATTTTTGCCAAGCACTTTTGCTGCATTGATCAGTAACTGTGTTGAATGCGCATAAAAGCATTGAGCGATCAGGTATTTATCTGTTACCGCCGAACGGCCGTCGTTATCATCTTCGGGGCGGTAAAATAACCAGTCACCGAAATGAAAACCGGTGTTCCATAAATCATTGTGTGCAACTCTGCGAATGCTTTCCACATACGCTTTCATACTGGCATACTGATCTTCCAGTATCTTTTTATCTCCGTAAGCGAGATACATATTCCAGGGAACGATAGTGGCCACATCCGCCCATCCTGCACTGTTGACTGCACCTGCTCCCAGCACATTGGGAATGACAAATGGAACGGCGCCATTCTGCTGGTCGGCAGCTACATCTTTTAACCATTTCGAAAAGAAGTTTTTTACATCCATATTAAAAGATGCTGTTCTCGAAAACACCTGTGCGTCTCCTGTCCATCCAAGCCGCTCATCGCGTTGCGGACAATCGGTTGGAACATCCAGAAAATTGCCTTTTTGGCCCCATTGTATATTGTGCTGTAGCTGATTGATTAAAGCATTGGATGATGTAAAAGTTCCGGTTGGCTTCATATTAGAATATAAGGCGACAGCAGTAAAATTTTCGGGCTTTACATCACCCGGGTAACCTTCTACTTTAATGAACTGAAAGCCGTGCCATGTAAAATGAGGTTCGAATGTTTCTTCTTCGCCGCCTTTTAAAATGTAGGTATCCTGTGCTTTTGCAGCGCGAAGATTATCAGTATAAAAATTGCCATGCTTGTCTAATACTTCTGCATGAGAAACAGTGATCTTATCGCCTGCATTGCCCCTTACTTTTAACGTGACCCAGCCAACTAAGTTTTGCCCAAAATCGATCACCTTCTCCCCTTTCGGTGTGGTAAAAACTCTTACCGGTTTAAATGTCTCATGTTTTTTTACCGGTTCGTTGTAGGTAGCAATTAAATTACCCGGCGAAAAATCAGCGACTTTTACACCTGCCCAGTTTTGGTCGTTGAAACCAGGCAATAACCAGCCTCGTTTTTCCTGTCTTGCATCAACTGTTTCTCCGTTGTAAATTTCTGCATACTGTATCGCTCCTGTTGCAGATTTCCAGCTATCATCAGAGACAATGGTTTGTGTAGTTCCATCGCTGTAAACAACATCGAGTTGAAAGAGCAGGGCGATGTCTTTTCCATACACGTTGATGCTGTTTGAAAAACCAATGATACCCCTGTACCAGCCGTTGCCAAGTGTAACACCGACTGCATTGTTACCATTTTGCAGCAACCCGGTTACATCAAAAGTTTGATACTGCAAGCGGGTTTTGTAAGATGTCCAGCCGGGAGTTAGGTACGCCTCGCCCACGCGATGTCCGTTTATCATTGCTTCATATATTCCATGTGCTGTAATGTATGCCGTAGCTGAAGCGATCTTTTTGTTGCTGGCAAATTCTTTTCTAAACAACGGAGATGGCCGCATTACCGAATCTTCTCTGTAACCTGGTTCAATCCATTTCGCTTTCCAGTCAGCGGTGTTTAACAAGGCCATTTGGAAAAAGGCAGGTGTACTCCATTGAGAAGTTTTGCCATTGTTGTCCCAAACCCTGACTTGCCAGTTGTATTTTTTACCGCTTTGTAATTCTTTACCTGCATAAGACACATATACCGATTCGCTTCCTGCAACCTTACCACTGCTCCATGCTTCTGATCTGCCTTCGGTAACTTTTATTTCATACGCTGTCTGCAAAACATTTCTTTTATCGCTTTGCAATTGCCAGCTAAAGCGTGGCTGTTTTGTGTCGAGCCCGACGGAATTGGAAAGATTTTCGGTAAGAAGATTGGTGACGTTGAGCTGCGCATTTGCAGCAAAACAAAAACTAAAAGCAACAATAAGAAAAGGCAGATTTGTTTTCATGGCAATAGATGAATGGTTATTGATGATAGCAGAGTTGATAACAAGGAATTTGCAATAGAATCGTTTGACCAAATTATTCATAAATTTTAAATGCTCCTGCAATTTTTTGAGGCTTTGAATGCAAAGAGTCAGAAAGGTGCATTTCTAATTGTAAGGTCTAATATAAAAAGTCATCGTCATTGCAAGCCTTGCAACTTGCAAAGCAATCTCCATATAACTTGTCAACCTGATTGCATAGGGGATTGCTTCGTGCCTCGCAATGACGAGCCTGAAAAGCTGCTTTTTGCCTTTGCAGTTGTTATCCACCTGCAAATTACGATGAGCAAAAACGCTGTCGGTGAAGAACACCAACAGTGGCAGAAAAAACGGATGGCTTTGCCCGCCAGGCCTGGCGATTGAGTGAGAGGCTTTAGAGATTGTATTTCCTTATTTTCGCGGTTGCGTATTTTCTGTTGGAAAATTGACACGAGGGTAAAGGATGTGAAATACCAACATAAAAGCGCAACAGCGAAAGGTGAGAGTCAGCGAGTTATAATGAATGTAGAAAAAGCTTTAAAATTTCGTAGAATTGCGGTAATAAACGCCTTGTCCGTTATTTTTAGTAGCAACCATGCCTAAATTGTCAAATTCAACGGGACAGCTTAAGAACCATATTATAATTGGTGCTGGAGCAATTTTGACTTTATTTATTGTTGTTATTATTTTAAAATCTGCATCTAATATTGATATTGCGGGAATTAAAAGAAATTCATTAGGAAGCAATAGTACTACAACTACTATCGTAACTGACAGCACTTCAACTAACACTATAAACGATAGTACTACAACTAATACTATAAACGCAGCAACTTCACCTAAATCAAGCTCAACTACATCAAAGCCTGAAGATGTGGAGTCAGTCACAGACATTGATGGAAATGTTTATCACAGTGTCAATATCGGGAATCAGGTTTGGATGACAGAAAATCTCAAAACAACTCACTACAGAAATGGAGACCCTATCCCAATGGTGTCTGATGCGAATACATGGGGTAGTTTAACTGCGGGAGCATATTGCAATTATGAAAATAATGAGAGTAATGCAAGTGCTTATGGTAGGCTTTATAATTGGTATGCAATAAATGACGATAGAAATATAGCGCCTTTAGGGTGGCACGTGTCAACGGATGAAGATTGGAGTGCCTTGACAATTTATTTAGGGGGAGATAAAGTAGCTGGTGGAAAAATAAAAGAACCAGGCTCAACGCATTGGAGTTACCCCAACTTAGTAACTGAACAAAATTTTAATTTTAAAGCTCTACCAGGAGGGTATCGCGTAACGGTGAATGGCATATTTCACTATTTTGGACAATATGGTGTCTATTGGAGTTCTAACTCGAACTCAGTTCGCTATTTAGACAATAGTGATACAAAAATAGTATGGACATCTGCAAGTAATTATGAAGGTTTTTCTGTTCGATGTGTTAAGGATTAGTCAAAATAAACTATATAAATAATCTACATGAAAACTAATTATAACTTTTTAATAAAGTATGAAGTTGGGATTATAATCGTGACATTAATTTTTTTATGTCTATTTCATCAATAAATATTTTTAATGAAGCAAATGAATATGAAAAATCTATCAAAGCATTTATTAGCCTATTTTTTGGCGTGTTGTTACTAATTTACATAATAAAGTCAATCAGAAAAGTTTCGGCTGAAAATATTGGGTGTATTTTAGAGTTCGGCAGTCCATTAACTCAAGTTGATTCTGGTTTATGCATTGTACCTCTCTTTTTTTGTGAGTTAAGAAAAGAAACAAGGCTTACAATAGAAGAACAATTTCCTGATGACGACCCTACAAAAAGTTCAATAAGAATAACGCATGGTACAACTACTCAACCAACAGGTGACCCACTTGATACACGATTAACTACTTCTGTTAGCTTGGTTTGTCGATATAGGATAAAAGACTATGTTACATTTATTCAGAATATTGGGAATAGATGGCAATTAAAAAGACAAATTAGAGATGTATTAGTAAATACTACTGCTATTGAATGTGCAAAACTCCCTCTTGCTTCAAATTTGGAGAGACGTGAGGCTTTAAATTATCTTCTACGCAGCTCTGTTGAAAAAATGACTGTAGCTTGGGGAATAGAAATTATTAATGTTCAATTACAAGAAATTGACTTAGGAAATGAAATTGATAAAGCTCAAACCAATGTTTCTGTATCTGCAATAAACATAGCAGCAAATAGAAACAACGCTCAAAAAATTCTTTTTGACGGTGCTGCTGAAGCTGAGGTTTCAAAAATGTTTCAATATGCAAAAGCTGAAGGCATAAAAAGAATTGCTGCAGAACTTGGCATAGATGATAAAGCTGCTCTTTATCAAATAGACACTTTAGCTAATGTTTGGAGAAAAAGCAAGTCAGACCTAAATTTATACGGAAGCGATTTTCAGCAGTTATTTGGTATCATTATGTCAATGTACAAAACCAATACTGAAAGTACAAATCGGCTGAATCAAAACAAAGCACAACATTAAGTGGAGTAGACGAAAAGCCCCAAAATTAAGCCCCGTTGCCTGTGAGTAGCGGGACTTTTTGTTCTACTCCCTGTTGACCGAAGCTGTGTGTGCTTATTGTGCAAAGTAGAGTTAGAGGTTTTTCAACTTCCTCACCATTGCAATACTCGATCGTTGTGTGCCATTGAAAATTTGGTGACAACTATGCAACTACTTACCTTTGGCGTTAGTAATGCTAATTTGAACAAATATGATTGTTTCTTTTGGTAATTCAGAAACCGAAAAAATTTGGAATGGACATCGGGTAAAGAAGTTGCCTTTAGAAATTCAAAATATCGGCAGGAGAAAACTTAGAATGTTAAACAACTCTATTGATTTATCAGACTTAAGAATTCCTCAAGGTAACAGATTAGAGAAACTTTCAGGCAAACTGAAAGAGTTTTATAGTATTAGAATTAACGATCAATGGCGTATAATTTTTAAATGGAATGCAGGCAACGCAATTGAAGTAGAGATAATTCATTATCAATAAATTTTAAAAAATGGCAAAGCTTAAAAATATTCATCCAGGCGAAATTCTTTCAGAAGAATTTCTTTTGCCGCTTCATATCTCAGCATATAAACTTGCAAAGGACATAGAAATACCTCAGACCAGGCTTTCCCAAATTTTGAAAGGAAATCGCAGGATTACAGCGGATACAGCATTAAGGCTAAGTAAGTATTTTGGCAACTCTGCAAAATTCTGGCTTGGATTGCAAGATGATTTTGACATCGAAGAAGAATTATCAATAAAAGGTTCAATCATTAAATCTATCAAAACGTTGGAAGAGCATACAGCATAAACGGCTCATAACAAATAAGGCTTCGTCGGGTGCGCAGCACCAACGATGAAGCCAATGTTTCCGCCTTTGCAGTTGTTCTTCACCTGCAAACTACCCTAAGCAAAGAAGCTGTTGGTGAAGAACACCCAACAGCGGCAGAAACAGCGGCGCAATGACGGGTAGAAAATTAACGACGATGTGGTAGATAAAATGTTAGGTTATGCAATGCTGTACCGCTCCTTCTCCGCGAGGAGAAGGAGACGGAGGATGAGGTCTTGCCGAACAGCGAACAAACAGTACAAGTGTGCGACGCAAGAATGTCCAATAGAATTATTCTAAGCTCGGCTCAAAAAAATCTGCCTCATTTTTTGCTTCCTAAAACAGATTGTAAATTTCAATAAAAGCCCCTTCAGGGGTTGGGGTACGTTCTGTACTTTCTTAACTCTGCTTCCATTAACCCATGCACTTTTTGTTTCAATACAGGCAGATCGTCAATAGTTAATCCCTGTACAGGAACTTCCTGCATAAACAGAATTCTGCTTCTGCCGGGGGTTAATGTAAAGATGCTGCTGTAGTGAAGCCGGTCGACTGTATCTAAAAATAAAACCGGCTTTACCGGAGTTTCTGTTTCAATAGCTATTCGAAAAGCACCATCATAAAAGTCTTTAAGGGGTGCACCGGTCTCATTGAAAGTACCTTCAGGAAAAATGAATATGGATATGCAGTTTTGAAGAAAGTATTTCATTTCACTTATACTCTTCGCCCTTTTTTCTGCATCGCGGCGGTCAACCATAATAGCTGCACTCTTATAAATAAAGCCAAATACCGGCACTTTCGACATTTCGTATTTAGCGAGTATTCTTACCGGCTGGTTCATGGCAACTACTACCGGCGGAATGTCCATGTAAGAAATATGGTTAGCGACAAAAATGTATTGCCGCGAAGTATCATGAGGAGAGGCGTATATATTTTTGTGTCTTACCCCAACCAAAAAGTACCAGAGATAACCCCACACCTTGCATACTTTATAAATGAAATTACCGCCCTTGATCTTTCCAAAAAACAACCCGGCTACAACAAACGGAACCGCCACCAGCATAACGGCTATGAACATCAGCATGGCATAGACGAGATATAGCCATTGCAAAGGTTTTAGTAAAACTTTCATGAATGATATTCAAAAGATTAACCGGGATAAGCACGAATATAGGTTGCGCAGTAACTATTCAAAAAAGATCTTTACGGTTTGATAAAACCATTTGTTCTGCAACGCAATACTTTGTTTCTGCATCGCTTCCGAAAATCCCTGCAGCCCAAAAAGCCCGGCGGCATTGCCTTTGTTTATTGCAATTTCAAGATACCCCGATGAGTTGAAAAAAGCGACCTTTTCACCCTGCGGCACACATGCATACGTTTCGCTTATGTTGTCGATAACCTCATCACGCTTAAACACAATTTTAAAATTGCGGCCGTTTCTTTCACGGTCAAAATCGTCTTTGGTTATGTTTACGATCACGTTCTCAAAATTGTCGATGTACAATATCTGTCCCTCCATAGTTGTCGGGCTGGTCACGTATTTCAGGCGCAGCTTCTCAACTATTTCTACATCTGCATTGCCGATGTAATCAAGGTCTTTGCCTGCAAGTATCTGCCACAGTGCATTTGCAATCACCTGCGTACAGGTAAGCGTAGTGGGGCGGAGGTTGTCGGGCAAAGGCAATCCCACCACTTTTTCAGGAGGCCCGTCGATAATCATGGTCAGCAACCCATTATCAGCACAGGCTATGTACTGGTTATTATGATATGCAAGCAGCATCTGTTTTGGCTTCTGGTCAAACATATTGACCAGCACGATGTGAAAAGTGCCCGAAGGAAAATGCTTAAAAGCGCTGTCGCAGAAGTAAGCCGCCTGCGGATAATTGAAAGACGACAACTGGTGAGAAACATCAACGATAATAAGGCTTTCAGTAATACTGTATAACTGACCCTTTACGGCAGCTACCAGGTAATCCTGCTGACCAATATCTGTAGTTAGGGTAATTATAGACATCTGTGTTTCCTGGTAATGGTATAACTTCTTTAGTTGTTTTAATTTTTGTTAACCGGCATTCGTCCGCTATTCATCATCGTTGTGTCACTCACTTGTACCTGTTGTTTCTTTATTGAACATTGAACATTGTTTGTTGAACATTGCGTATTTGAAAACCTGCGCAAATGCTTAATGCTCAATTCTCAATGCTCAATCTTCAGTTTCCGAGGTTCAACTATTTGACTTAATGACCCAATGACTTTCTTATGACTTTCCTATTTAACCAGTTCTCCATCTTTAAAATAAAATTTCCTGATAAGTTTATCTGTCATGCCCGGAAAAAACTTATTCATTATCATGCTGGTTTTGCCTAAAAAAGTAAGAACCATTGTTCGTTTTCTTTTTTCAATAGCCTTTAAAATATAATCAGCACACTTTTCGGCGCTCATCATTTTATCTTCATCCATCGGGTTTTCTTTTTGTGGCTTTGCATCCTTATCCAAAGCAACATTCCTGATATTGCTTGCTGTAAAGCCGGGCGACACCCACATTACGTTTACATTATCATCTAACATCTCTGTTCTTAATGCTTCCAGAAAACCGTTTACTGCAAACTTGCTTGCGCTGTATCCTGTTCGTCCCGGTAATCCTCTAAAGCCGGCAGGAGAAGATACACCTACAATTGTTCCTTTGCTTTTGATAATTGCCGGCAATGCAAACTTTGTACAATATACAGTACCCCAGAAATTTACGTTAATAAGTGTTCGTAAAGTCTGCAGTTCAAGGTCTTTAAACAAAGCCCGCATCGAAACGCCTGCATTGTTTATCAGAATATCGATCGTTCCAAAAGTTTGAATAACAGAACCAATAAAATTGCGACAATCCGATTCGTTGCTAACGTCGGCAGTTGCAATGTGCAAAGGTTGGCCTGTATGAGAGGTCTGCAGTTCATACAACTTTTCGTAAGTACGGCTGCAGGTTGCCACGCGGGCTCCATAGCGAAGTAAGAGTTCAACAAGGGCTTTTCCAATGCCTTCGCTGCCTCCTGTTACCACCACTACTTTACCTGTATAATATGACATTAAAATGCTATTGAATTTGCAAAAGTAACAGAGTTGATGCACAAATTCAGACAATCGGAATATCTATAAAAGTCGAAAAATGTTTTTCAAAAATTTGGCTGGTAATACGTGCACGCCTATTTTTGCACTCCCAAAACAAAAAGGTAATAATTTTTTTTAGTTGCAGGAAAGATTTGGTAGCTCAGTTGGTAGAGCAATACACTTTTAATGTATGGGTCCTGGGTTCGAGTCCCAGCCAGATCACACACAAGACAAGTCAAAAAATCAGGACTTGTCTTTTTTTTTCTTCTAACTACAGGTATTTAATGGCTAATAAAACTGTGAAGCACTCTTGTACTAAAATTTTTACCTGTGCTTTTTAAAATTAAACCACTAAGGCACGAAGAACACAAAGGTGCACTAAGCCTTAGTGGAACTTTGTGTCCCTGGTGTCTTAGTGGTTCAGTCGCTAAGCAACGCGATGTTGCACAAGTGAGTGACACAACGATGTTGAACAAAGTATCTAATGCCCGCTAAAAAATTGTTTTCATTTTTAAAAAAGAATATCTGATTACCAATATGCAAAAATTTAAAAAAAGCATTCTGTTTTCAATGCTTGTTGTTTGTTTCAACCCGATCGTTTCCATTGCGCAGAATGCCCAAGAGTTTATAGAAAAGGATCCGCCGCAATACGGGAAACCTTTTACTAAAGTGCCCGACACAAGAGATGTAACCATCTACCAGGTCAACATGCGCACGTTTAGTAAAGACGGAAATTTTAAAGGAGTATTAGCACGTTTGGATTCGATAAAAGCATTGGGTATAAATGTGGTTTACCTGATGCCGATTTATCCTGTAGGCATTGTAAAGACCTCCAACTCTCCCTACTGTGTAAGGGATTATAAAGCGATTAACAGCGAGTTTGGAACACTTGGAGATTTGCGGGCTATCGTAGATGGTGCACACAGCAGGAACATGGCTATCATTCTTGACTGGGTTCCAAACCATACCTCCTTTGATAACGCCTGGACAAGTAATAAATCGTGGTACTTACAAGATTCTACTGGAAATATTATCAGTCCGCCCGGCACAGGATGGAACGATGTGGCGCAACTGAATTACAAGAATGCAGATATGCGCTCAGCAATGATTAAGGCTATGAAGTATTGGGTGTATACTGCCAATATAGATGGTTTTCGCTGCGACTTTGCCGATGGTCCTCCTGTTGATTTTTGGAAACAGGCAATTGATACACTCAGAAATATTTCTGCGCATACATTACTGATGATGGCAGAAGGACAACGCAGTGATAATTATGGTGCCGGGTTCGACTATAATTTTGGGTTCAAATTTTTTGAAAACCTAAAAGAAGTGTATGCGCACGATCACTCCGTTTTAGTAATTGATAGTTTGAATGTCAGGGATTACAAAGGAACTGCCAATGGGCAGCAGATCATACGCTATATCACCAACCATGATGTGAATGGTTCCGACGGCACTCCTTTAGACCTGTTTGGAGGTGAACGGGGTTCAATGGCGGCATTCGTGGTCGCTGCTTATATGAAGAGTGTCCCCATGATATACGACGGGCAGGAAGTTGGAACCCCTTATAGATTGGTCTTTCCGTTTACATTAAAAAAAATTGACTGGACAGTTAATCCTGCGATAACTGCAGAGTATAAGAAAGTAATTGCTTTTAGAAACAGCAGTAATGCGATAAGACGTGGTACTTTAACCTCATACAGCAATGATGATATATGCGCTTTTACCAAACAGCAAAATGATGAAAAGGTATTGGTTATAACCAATTTAAGAAACAAGGTTATAAATTATACTTTACCTGCAGGTTTTGTAAAATCTAAGTGGATAGATGTAATGAAAGGCGGTGTTGTAGAATTGTCAAACAAGATCACACTGCCGCCTTATACTTATCTTGTTTATAAAAATAAGTAGGGAAAGTTGCCACTTTACTTTAACCTATCTAAAACTGCTTTATAACTTTATAACTTGTAAATACACTATATAATTATAACGCTTACAACAGGGTTGCTTATGTCTAATATCAATTTAAATCGTTCTTTTATCTGCCTTACAAAATTTATTATCATCCTGGCAGTTGTCTTCATTTCCGGAAACATTTCCGCTCAGCCGATTAGGGTAGTTATTGCAGGTTTAAATCATGATCATGTTCATGGCATATTAAATCAATACAACAAGGGAACAGTAAATATCGTTGGCATAGCGGAGGCAGATAAGCAGTTACAGCAAAAATACAGCAAGCTTTATCACCTGCCTGATTCTATCTTTTCGGTTGACCTCAAACAACTTGTACTGCGAAAGAAACCGGATGCAGTATTAGGCTATAATGCTGTAGCAAAGCATGTTGAAATTGTTGAGATCTGTGCTCCTTTAGGAATTTCTGTAATGGTTGAAAAGCCACTGGCAGCAACATTAGCGCAGGCAAAGCAAATCGAATTATTAGCCGACAAATTTCATATCAAGGTATTAACGAATTATGAAACGACCTGGTATCCATCATACAAAGACGTTTATGAATCAGTTAATAAAGACAGTATCGGCGAGATAAAAAAGATGGTTGTACACGATGGTCACCAGGGACCAAAGGAGATTGGTTGCAGTGTGGAATTTTTAAGGTGGCTAACAGATCCGGAATTAAACGGAGCGGGAGCATTAAACGATTTTGGTTGTTATGGGGCAGATCTAATGACATGGCTGATGCACGGGCAAAGACCAATTGCAGTGACCGCTGTTACAAGACATTACAAGCCCGATGTATATCCGAAAGTTGAAGACGATGCTACTGTTATTGTAGAATATCCGAAAGCAACCGGTCAGATTGAAGCTTCGTGGAACTGGCCATTTTCAATAAAAGACCTGGAAGTATTTGGTCAAAGAGGATATTTACATGCTCTCGATAACGAGAACATAGTTAGCCGTATGCGAGAAAATATTAAGGGTGTCAAAAAAGCGCAGCCATTAACGGCACCGCTAAATGATCCTATCACTTATTTAACTGCAGTACTTCAAAATAAAATACCGGGAGCAAATGATCAGTCATCTTTGAAATACAATATGGTTGTAATGCAAATATTGGATGCTGCAAAAAAGTCTGCCTCAAGCGGGAAAAGAATTGTTTTATAGTGTAAACCAACTGCGCAGATAAGACTCATTGTTTATGATACTTATGGCGAATTGAACGAGGCAAAAAACAATGTGGTTTGGGTATGTCATGCCCTTACCAGCAATTCTGCTGTTACGGAATGGTGGGCGGGAGTTGTAGGTGACAATTGTATTATTGACCCTTCAAAATATTTTATCATTTGTGCCAATATGCCCGGTTCGTGTTATGGCAGTAGCGGACCTGCCAGCACAAATCCTGCAACCGGACAACCGTATTATAGTCATTTTCCAATGATCACTATAAGGGACATGGTGAAAGCATATATTTTACTTAGGGAGCATCTGGGTATTGAAAATATTTATCTAGTGATGGCCGGAAGCATGGGCGGCTATCAGGCGCTGGAGTGGTGTGTAATGGAAAGTGAACGAATTGAAAACCTTTTTTTGATAACCACTTCTGCAGCCGAAAGTGCATGGGGAATCGCGATTCACACAGCACAAAGAATGGCTATCGAAGCAGATAGCACCTGGATGGATGAGAGTTTGCAAGCCGGGAAAAATGGATTGAAAGCTGCCCGTGCAATCGGAATGCTTACCTACCGCAACTATAAATTAGTTGTTGAAAAACAAACGGATACTGACCAGGAGAAAATTGACAATTTTAAAGCTTCGTCTTACATACAATACCAGGGAGATAAACTGGCAAACCGCTTCAATGCCCAAAGCTACCGGCTGCTGACAAAAGCAATGGACAGTCATAACCTTTCACGTGGCAGAAACAAAACGCAGGAGCAGGTGCTGCAGTCTATGATGCAAAAGACTTTAATTATTGGTATCAGCAGCGACCTTCTTTGCCCGGTTGAAGAGCAAAAGCATATTGCTGATAATATGCCAAACGCCACTTACTTAGAAATTGATTCATCTTACGGGCATGATAGGTTTTTAATTGAAGTGGAAAAGATTTCGAGGCATATAGGGAAGTGGCTGAAGGAGCCTTAACCGTTAAAATAAACGCAAACCATTCTGTAGTTTTCACCACCATCTTTTACTTCAAAGCAAATGTTTACTTTTGCCCGATGGATTTTGCACAAGCATCTGTTATTACCACGCTTCCGGTTATGGAAGCTTTTTACACTATCCAGGGAGAAGGATTTCACCAGGGACGTGCTGCTTATTTCATCCGGCTCGGCGGCTGCAATGTGGGCTGTTTCTGGTGCGATGTAAAAGAAAGTTGGGATGCAGATAAACATCCCAAAATAGCAATAGACGAAATTGTACAGCAGGCATGCAGACAACCGGGAAGACTGGCAGTAATCACAGGCGGAGAACCTTTGATGCACGATCTTGATGAATTAACATACAGGCTTCGGAGCGAAGGATTTGAGACCAATATTGAAACATCGGGCTCATTTCCTTTATCGGGCAATTGGAACTGGATCTGCGTTTCTCCTAAAAAGTTCAGGCCTCCAACCGAAGAAGCGCTGCAGCAGGCAAATGAAGTGAAGGTAATTATCTACAATAAAAATGATTTTGCATGGGCAGAAAAACATGCCGCACAGGTGAATGAACATTGTAAATTATACCTGCAGCCCGAGTGGGAAAGAGCTTCCATCATGACCCCGCTTATTATTGACTATATCAAAGAAAATCCGAAGTGGGAACTGAGCCTGCAGATACACAAGTATATTAATGTACCGTAAGAACCCCGGCCATAAAGGGAGGAGAGAGATAAAACCCTAACAAGAAAAACAAACAGTATATACCTGAAAGTTGG
>CAXUMK010000087.1:0-2678 GCA_964251885.1 uncultured Segetibacter sp.
GGATAAAAATTTTGTCAAACCCTTCACTTTTATTCTTTTCGGGATTACTTTTTTTAATGATTTATTACATTAAAAAGTCCGCCTTTTTTAAGACGGACTTCATTAAACTGTATCTTTTTTAAATTTTACTCTGCAATCACTTCAAACTCAACTTCGGTGTTATTGCCGTTGCCAAAATCTATATTGGCTTTGTATGTACCCAATTCTTTTACTTCATCAGCAATGTGAATACGCTTACGGTCTATTTCGTACCCTTTCTGGTCGCGGATTGCGCGGCTGATCTGAAGAGAAGTAACACTTCCGAAGATCTTTCCGCTTGTACCGGTTTTGGCGCCGATTTTCAAAGCAGATTCTTTTAACACAGCTATTACACTATTTATTTCTGACAATAGTTTTGCCTCTTTCTTGGCCAGTTGCTTTTGCTTTTCCTGCATCTGCTTCAGGTTAGAAGGGTTGGCTTCTACTGCCTTTTTCTGAGGTATTAAAAAATTACGGGCATATCCGTTTTTGACAGAGACCAGTTCATTGGTACCGCCAAGGTTATCTACGTCTTGTATTAATATTACTTGCATAATAAAATTTTCTTTCCTCTTTCTCCCTCTCCTGCAAGAGAGGGCAGGGGGTGAGGTTCCTACTTTAAAAGATCGGTTACGTAAGGTAATAAAGCCATTTGACGGGCTTTTTTTACTGCTGCCGATACCTTGCGCTGGTACTTTAATGAATTACCGGACAGGCGGCGGGGTAACAATTTACCTTGTTCATTTAAAAACTTTTTAAGGAACTCGGCATCTTTGTAATCAATGTACTTGATGCCATATTTCTCAAAACGGCTAAATTTCTTTGCACGTTTTTCCTGCTTAATGGCAGTCAGGTACTTTATTTCATTTGCTTTTGGCATGTTGATTATTCCTCCACTGCTTTTTGGTTTCCGGTAGGTATGCCACTTCTCTTTTTAAGGTTATACTCGACGGCATATTTATCGAGTTTGGTAACCATGTGACGAAGCACTTGTTCGTCTCTCAGGAGCTGAATTTTCAGCTTCTCATTGAAGTCGGATGGCCCTTTGAATTCCGTAACCCAGTAAATACCTGTGGTTTTTTTCTGGATTGGGTAGGCCAGTGATTTTAATCCCCATGGGTTGCTGCTAACAATCTCTCCACCATTTTCGGTAATGAGATCGCTAAACTTTTTCTGAGCGCCTTTAAAGTCGTCTTCAGAAAGTACAGGGGTAAAAATCACCATCAATTCATAATTGTTCATTAATCCCTGATTTTGATTTAAAAATAATTTGGGCAGCAAAAGTAGGGGAATATAGTGAAACATGACATACCACTTTAACTTAATCATCCTTTTCTTGAGGAGTCGCTTACATTATCACAAACATTTAAGAAAAAAAAGGAGTTTTAATCATTGCTTCCCATTTTGCTGTCGTTCTTCATTGCGAGGTACGAAGCAATCCCATTGTGTTTGAACAGGCTTACTATTACGGGGATTGCTTCGTCGTTCCTCCTCGCAATGACGGCTCTCTTTTTGCCGAAGCAAGTACTTCAGATGAAGTGTGCGACGCAACGATGTAAAATAGAAGTAATGCAGCCCGGCTCCAAAAAAATCACTGCACATTCTTGTGCGTAGAAAGTAATAAACAGAAATCATCGAAATTCTACTCTCAATTCAGCGTCAGCGGCATTATTACTTTCTTGTCAAGCTGTCAGTCTTAGTCGTTTGGTATTTTATTTGACTAATGTGTCAAAAACTTTCTATATGCAAAAAGGTCAGATAAGAGTACAAACGGAGAACATTTTTCCGATAATAAAAAAATTTCTGTACAGTGATCATGAAATTTTTGTTCGTGAACTGGTAAGCAATGCTGTTGACGCATCACAAAAATTAAAAACGCTTTCATCAATTGGCGAGGCGAAAGGTGACCTGGGCGATTTGCGGATTGAAGTTGAAGTAGATGCTAAGGAAAAAACGATTAGCATTATCGACCGCGGAGTTGGAATGACCCAGGAAGAAGTGGATAAATATCTTAACCAGGTTGCTTTTAGCGGTGCAGAGGAATTTTTGAATAAATACAAGGGGCAGAATGAGGAGAACATAATAGGCAAGTTCGGTCTTGGTTTTTACAGCGCTTTTATGGTGAGCGAAAAGGTAGAAGTGTATACCAAAAGTTTTAGAGATGAACCGGCTACTTACTGGAGTTGTGATGGCAGTCCCGAGTATGAGCTATACTCTATTGAGAAACCCGACCGGGGAACTAAAATTATATTGCATATAAATGAAGAGAGCAAGGAATTTTTAGATGCGCAGCGCATAAAAGGCATTTTAGAAAAGTTCTGCCGGTTTTTGCCAATTCCTATTTATTTTATTGATAAAGGTGCTTCGAAAGATGAAAAAGATAAGGAAGAAAAGGAAGAAAAGCCCATCAATAACACTTCTCCTGCCTGGACTAAAAAGCCCTCTGAATTAAGCAAAGAAGATTACGAAAACTTCTACAAAGAACTGTATCCTTTCAGCGAAACTCCTTTGTTTTGGATTCACCTGAACGTGGATTATCCTTTTAACCTGACCGGTATTTTATATTTCCCTAAAATAAAACAGAGCTACGAGATACAGAAAGATAAAATACAACTGTACAGCAACCAGGTATTTGTAACCGATGAAGTAAAAGACATTGT
>CAXUMK010000087.1:2688-15812 GCA_964251885.1 uncultured Segetibacter sp.
CATTGTACCCGAGTTTCTGATGCTGCTGCATGGCGTAATTGACAGCCCTGATATTCCTTTAAATGTTAGCCGCAGTTATCTGCAGGGCGACCCCAATGTGAAAAAGATAAATGCTCATATAACCAAAAAGGTTGCTGATAAGCTTGAGGAGATCTTCAGAAACGACCGGCAATCTTTTGAAGAAAAGTGGGAAAGCCTGGGTCTGTTTGTGAAGTATGGCATGATGACCGACGATAAATTTCTGGATAAAGCCAACAGGTTTTTAATAATGGAAGATGCCGCCCAAGCCCCCTCTAACTCCCCCGAAAGTGGAGAACCAAATGCGGATGCCAAAGCATCTCTAAAGAAATTTTATACACTTGAAGAATATAAACTCGAGGCAGAGACACTGCAGAAAAATAAAGATGGCAAAATAGTGATCGTGTATACCACCGATCCCGTACAGCAGGATTTGTACATACAGGCGGCACAACACAAAGGTTACAAGGTTGTAAAGATGGAAACGCTTGTCGACACTGCATTTATAAATCAAATGGAAACCAAGTGGGAAAGCGTACAGTTCACCCGTGTTGATGCTGATATTGCTGATAACTTAATTGATAAAAAAGATGAGCAAACAAGTGTATTGAGTAAAGAGGAAGAAGAGAAACTCAAAACTTTATTTGGAGTACAAATTCCTGAATTGCATGTAACTGTCGAGGTAAAAGGCATGAGCGCCGATGCTCCTCCCGTAGTAGCGACAAGGCCTGAGTTTATGCGCAGGATGAAAGATATGGGAGCAATGGGCGGCGGCATGGCAAGCTGGTACGCAAATATGCCCGACGAAGTAACGCTGACTGTAAACGGTAACCATACCATTTTTCAAGGGTTGCTTAAAGAAGATGACTCTAAGATGCAGCAGAAACAAGTACGCAATCTTGCCGATCTTGCTTTGCTAAGCCAGGGATTATTGAAGGGTAACGCACTTACTTCTTTTATAACCCGCAGCGTTGAACTGATGCAGGGAGAAAAGAAATCGAGTTTGATTATGGAAGTATAGTTCGTTTATAAATAATAGTTATAAAAAAGCCGTTTTATCTTATTAAAGCGGCTTTTTTTATGTGTCTTGGTTTTCGATTGCCTTTTTAAGCAAAAAAATACAAGGAGTTTTTTGGTTACGGGCACTTGTTTTTTATGGCTTCATCGTTGCCACGCTCGCTTGTACTGAAAAATCATTATTCATCATAAGCAGCTTCTGGTTTTGCCTCTGTTTTACCAGCAACTTAAGTTATAACACAGGTAATGCTGAATTTTTTGTTTCAGCAAAAGTGTGCGACGCAACATCTGCTAAATAGTACTGCAACCGCCGGGTACAAAGTCCTTCTAACTCTTTTGTACCGAGAGGACGTTGAAAAGAGATATGCCCGGATTGGTCTATTCGGTTAGTTTTAAATTTCCCACTGTAGTGCCAAGGTTTTTTGCTAATGACAGCCCGGCATCTATTGAAGGTTGGTAATGTATGCCCCCGTACAGTCGTGATATGCCTGCTTCTTCTCCTGCTTTAAAAAGGGAAGTGAATGACCTGGCAGTCCAACCTCTAAAATCGTAGGTATGATCTGTTATTGCCACGTTATCACCTAACACTCCGGTTATTGCCTGCATAAAAGCGCCGGTAACAAATGGGTGTGCGGCAGGATATTCGGGATGTGGAGGTGTAGCAATAAACGGAAGCCAGGCAGTATCAATAAATTTACGAATGTATGTAACCGGTCTTACCAGACTATAGGTGTACTTAGATTTAAAGCAAACGATTGTAGCCTCACGTTCTGCTATACCGCCTTTGGCATAAGCTTCGGCAGCCACTGCAAGGCTTGCCTGTTTTTGTTGTAACACCTGTCCTAAAATTGATAACTCGTGACCGGCAGTTGTATAACCTACTCCATTACCCTGGTCAACCCAATACAGAGCGATGTTTTTTTGCTCATCGGTTAGTGTTTTTGAAACGTCGTACACGTTTTTTACCATTTTATAAAACACAGAATTGGGATCTTCAGAATAAGGATTAGGAACTGCCGGGGCAAGGTTAGTTAAATCTGACTCCAAAAGAGGGCGGGCAGTGGATAGAAACGGTTGTATTCCATTTGCAAAAGCAGGAGGTGTAGGTACCCAGGCACCGGTAAAAACGGGAGGAACATAGCCTGTATTGGAGGGGTTAAAATTGTCTGTCAAAGACC
Organism: uncultured Segetibacter sp.; assembly: GCA_964251885.1. Classification (GTDB taxonomy): domain Bacteria; phylum Bacteroidota; class Bacteroidia; order Chitinophagales; family Chitinophagaceae; genus Segetibacter. The sequence goes on from CAXUMK010000087.1 coordinate 4,902, forward strand.
AGTTGTAAACCGCCGTTGCAACGCTTCGTCCAAAAGCCTGTGAACGGTTAAAACTTTCACCTGCGTCAGTACTTAGGGATTGGTTATAAGCATTTTCTAAAGAATCGATACTTGCAATGTTTGCGGGGGTTAACCCGGTATAGTAATAACGAACCAGGCTGGCCATTGCTGCATTGGCGCTTACTTCCCAGTGGTAACTGCTGTCATTTTTTCTCGCAGGCATCGCGGGCATTTGATACAATTTGGTGGAAAGGCTCACAGAATTTTTAGTTCCATATCTTACAGCTTCATATAAACCTATGCCGATGTATGCGGTATATGCGCCATTCAACGCTGAATTTCGTTCGCGTAAAATGCGCAGTTGTAAGTTATACCAGTCGAGTACTACTTTGGCATTAACGCCTTTGTCAACGGGCGTATTGGAAACATCATTTTTGTTGCAAGCGTTTAAAAAAAATACTGCAAAAATGATAGCTGATAAATAAAGTGTCTTTTTCATTTTTTTGAAGAGCTAAGGTTTATGATAAATTATATTGTCAAAACTAATAGCCGTAGCATGGTGCAGCAATCCCTCAATTGGGGGTATTAAAGAGAAAGCAATAAAAAGATTTATGGATTATAACCGGTATCTCTATAAGTACAACGTGAGAAAGGCTCCACAATGGTTTGCCGATGAACGTAATGCGACGCAACAATGCCTCATAAGAACATAAATGCCGGTAACCAAAAAAAGAGGCTTTATGGTTTTTAAAAATTAAACGAGCTTTTCTTTTATCGCCTTGGCGACCGCCTCGGTGGCAGAGGCTACGTGCAGTTTTTGATAAATGCTTTTTACATAACCTCTTACTGTTTCGTAGCCCAGAAAAATTTTAGCGGCAATGCGTGGCATTGGCATTCCTTCTGTCAGGAGATGGAGAATTTCTTTTTCGCGTTCGCTAAGTTGATAATTATTGATAGTGGAGGAGGGGGCAATAAATTTTTGGAAGAGTGTAACTACTTTGGCTGCCACAGCAGGATTGAAAGCAACGCCGCCATTTTGAACATCGGTTACCGCTTCCAGCATTTTTACGGGTGACGTACTTTTTAAAATGTAGCCATCAGCACCTTTACACAATGCTTCAAATATTTTGGCATCATCTTCAAAAACAGTTTGTATTAATATTTTTACGCCCGGAAATTCTTTTTTAATGAGCCCGGTTGCTTTTATTCCTGTAAGTCCTGTCATTTCTATATCCATCAGCACTACATCAGGATTGCTTTTTTCGATATCATGTTTCCAGTTATTGCAACTGGTGAAACTGCCGGTGCATATATAGCCGGGTGACCCGTTAAGAATAGAACGGTATGCATCCATCATGATGGGATTATCTTCAAAAATGGCAACCCTTATTTCTTTAGAATCAGTCACATAACAAATATAAGATGGGGAATGACTGTTTTAAACAACCCAATCGGGTATTTAAAATACTACTGTCACAATGGTTCCGGCGGCGGGTTGAGACTGAATATTAAAAACTGCGCCGATTTCATCGGCTCTTGCCTGCATATTTTTCAAGCCATTTCCGTTTGAATTTTCTGAAGGTGTAAAGCCCTTGCCATCATCCTGTATGCGAAGATGCCACTCCGACCCTTTGGCATGCAGACTGAAATAAATATTGCTGCACTGCGCGTACTTGAATATGTTATTGATGGCTTCTTTACTAATGAGGTAAATTGCTTTGCGCTGCCTGATTGATAAATTTGTTATTTCACTTTCTTTGTCTGTGTCAAAGTGAATTTTTATATCTTTTGATAATGCTATTGAAATAGTGAAAGTTTTTAATCGCTGCAAAAGCTTGTCAACACTATCGTTTTCAGGGTTAAATACCCAAACCATATCGCTGAGTTTTTCAATTACATCCTGTGAGTAATTTTTCACTTTAGACAAATACTCCGAAGCTTCGCCGGGCTTATTGGCAAGCAGTTTTTCCGCAGCCATCTGGCTTAGCAGGTTGATGCCACTTACAGATGCTCCTATTTCATCGTGCAAATCCTGGCTAAACTGGTTACGCATTTCGAGTAAGTGTACATGCTGACGCAGCCGGTAGCGAAACAATAAATAGATGACTGTAAACAAAACCATAGCTTCTGCAAGGTAAAACCACCAGGTCTGCCAGAATGCTTTTTCAATTACAAATGAAAATACTGCAGCCTTGCTCCAGTTAGTATTTGGTAATTGCGCTTTTACCTGAAAAGAATATTTACCTGGGGGAAGGCTGACAAAAGAAACAAAATTATTTGATGACGGCTTGCTCCATCCATTTCCCAATCCGCTAAGAAGGTAGGAATATTGTAAGCCTTCTGTGCCGGATGAGGATATGCCCTTAAAATAAATACCAATTGTGTTATTTTCGTGAGAAAGCCGGGGATTGCAAGGCAGTTGAAAAATACCTGATAAAGAATCTGCATAATCTTTCCAGTTTGTTTGGCTCAGGTTCAGCTCTATATCTTCAATCCCGATAGAAGGTACAGGTGGTTTATAATTTATTTTATCAGGGTAAAAGCATATTAAATTTCGGCGGGCAGCAAGCCAGATATTACCTTTTTGGTCTTTGGTCATTTTGGTCTCAACAGCATCTTCCGTATGAAGATCTTCAGGGTTATAAAAACTAATCATTTGATAAGTTTGCCTGTTAGCTGAATTTGTTTTTTTTGCAAAAACGGATACATAGGAATCATCGTTGCAAACCCAGAGATTATTTTTATCATCAAAGCACAGGGCATTTGCATTATCAGTTGGTAATCCGTTGGTTTTGGTTATTTGTTCTTTAAAAATTAATGAGTTGCCCTGCCACGAATAGCGGCGCAATCCTCTGCCACTGTAAATTATCCACAAGTCGCCTGACGGATCATTGTAAAACCTGCTGATTATGCCTCCCGTTGCAAATTCATTTAATTGCAGTTGACAGATGTTTTGTTTATTAATGGAGTAAATGTGCCCTGCGTCAGTGGAGAACAAGACAACGCCATTTGCACATTGATGCAAATGCATAATGTTCCCTTCTACTTTTATGTCATTGGAAACAGAGAGAACGCTGTAGGAAGTGTCATTAAACCGGCATGGAAACTTCTGTGTTCTTACCGCCACCAATATTTTTTTGCGGTAGGTGTCATACAGCACGTCAAATACTTCGTTGCCCAAATGTGAGAGCAACTTTCTTTGTTCATAAATATTTTCTCCATCCTGCATTACCAATGCAAAGCCCCGCAGTTGATACCAATAGCGGTTTTTATTATCGAAAGCATAATTGTCAATGATTAATTCATTGTTGGGAAGGGTACCTTTTCCTCTGTGTCTTAGCGCTTTTTCAATAAAGGTTCCGTTTTCAAAAGCCTGCAGGCTAAGACTGCCGTTATTGAATAACAGAGGACCGGATGGCGGTTGAAAAACATTGCGAAGAATATTTTTGCCATTCACTGCCGGTATATCAAAAATTTTAAAACCAGCCTCCGATATTTTTATAAGACCATTGTTGCTTCCTATCCAAATGTTGCCCTTGTCATCTTCAGATATTCCTTGTAGAAGCAAATCTGCAGGGCGGTTATAAACAGGGATAAAATGAGCAGTATCCTCTGCTGTTATCAGCCGTATTCCCTTTTCATATTTTCCAATCCAAAATCTTTTTTTACTATCACGGTAATAATAATTTATACCCTTCAATTTCCCTAACTCTCCGGGCAACTTTACCAGTTGCTGATTGATAATCTTATATAAACCGTCGGGTGTTGCTACAAAAATTTCTCCCGCGGAGATAAATAAATTATAATAATAGCCTTGACTTTTTAGCCTGCCTATAACTTCGTATTTACCATCCTGTTTTCTCAGCACTATCTGGTCTGAATAGTTAATAAACAAACCTTCCTTTGTTTCTATAATATCGTTGCAGACATGATTTTGATAACCCGGATAAAGATTTATTTTCATCCATCTGTTTGCATCAAACTGGTAGATGCCAACATTCGTCAATGACCAAATTTGCCCTTTTTTTGTTTCAATAATTTGGTTTGCCCAGCGTATGTTCAGAGAGTCTGATAAAGGATAGTTGATAAACCTTTTCCCTTTCAACTGAGCTACGCCCCTTGATGTGGCCGTCCAAAATCTTAAATGACTATCCATAAACCCGGCAATTACTTTTATATCAGGCAATCCCTCTGACAAACCGTAATTAGTGAAATGTTTTCCGTCAAAACGGCTGAGTCCGCTGGTTGTACCGACCCACATATAACCAAGTTTATCCTGGTAAGCGCCAAAAACATAGTTGGAAGGAAGACCATCTTTTGAAGTGTAAACTCTTGAAATTATATCTTGCGCCCCTGCAAAAAAAGAAATGGCGACTCCGCCACAGTACATCAACCTTACTGAAACAAATGTTATGATAAACAACAATTTTTTCATCAGTCTAAAGTTTCAAATGCTGCTCTTATCGGCCGGTTTTACCGCAACTGTTTTTTAAATTAGTTAAAATATGTAAGGTAATATTTCCTTTTTGGAGATATTTAGGGAGCAGAAAATTAAATTATCTTAGAAGCTATCTGAAATGTTATATTTTGGGGTTGCCAGCATTGGTTATTATGGCATCTTTTGTTGTGTCACTCACTTGTACTTTTTGTTCTTTATTCGTTTAAAACAATAAAGCAATCAAAGCTGAGTAAAGCGTTCAAAGAAGAAGCAAATGCCTTACAATTCGTAAAAAAAGAAGAAAGTATAAACTATATTGCCTGAATAACATCTTCAGAAAGTTTAAAATCACAGACTTTTAACTGCAGTGTTTTCTCTCCATTCCATTCATTTTCTTCAAGGGTAAAAACAATATCGAGCGGCTTGCCGCTTTCGATTAAATAAAATTTATCGGCCATGTTAAAGCCGATACCTTTAAAGCTGCAGTTGTTTTGTTTTAAGCAAAACCTGATGTGTTGTTCTTTTACCACTTTAGAGTTTCCTGAGTCGTGTACACTTCTTACTACAAACACAGGTCTCATATTTTCAGGTCCATAAGGTTCCATTTGATGAATGATGTTATAAAAAGGAAGCGTAAGTTCTTTTAAGAAAACTTCTGCATCAATCACTATTTCAGGAACGAGTGAATTGCTGTCAATGGTTTCACTGACAACCTGCTCAAATTTATTGGAAAATGCCTCCACATTTTCCGGCATCAGGGTCATTCCTGCCGCAGCAAAATGACCTCCATATCCCAGCAAATGTTCTTTGCATGCATGGATAGCTTCATATAAATTAAACCCGGCGACACTTCTTGCACTTCCGGCCGCAACGTCACCACTTCTCGTTAATACAACCGTTGGACGATAATAAGTTTCTATTAACCTCGAAGCAACAATGCCAACAACTCCTTTGTGCCAATGTTCCTGGTAAACCACTGTTGACATTCTGTTTGTCATCTGCTCATCCTGCTGAATCAGGGCGAGCGCTTCCTCTGTTATGGTTGAATCTGCTGTCCGTCTTTCTGTATTATTTATGTGAAGCATTTCTGCAAATTCCAGCGCTTTATCACAATCCTGTTCTATAAAAAGCTGTACTGCTTTTCTTGCATCATCCATTCTTCCGGCAGCATTTACTCTCGGCGCTATTATAAACACAAGGTTGGTTATAAACATTTCTTTTTGAATGCCCGCCAGTTGCATAAGCGCTCTTACTCCATTGCACGGACTTGTGTTTACTCTTTGTAATCCAAAATAAGCCATTACACGGTTTTCACCTGTCATGGGAACTATATCAGCGGCAATTGCAGTAGCGAGGAGGTCTAAATAACGTAAATAACTTTCATCGGGCAAACCTAACTTTTCGGCTAATGCAGTTATTAGTTTAAAGCCAACTCCACATCCGCAAAGTTCTTTATAAGGGTAGTTACAATCTTTTTGCTTGGGATTTAGAATGGCAACTGCAGGCGGTAATATAATATCGGGAAGATGATGATCGCAGACGATAAAGTCTATGTCAATTGTTTTAGCATAAAAAATCAGGTCGGCCGATTTTATACCGCAGTCAAGAGATATAATTAAAGTGAAGCCATTTTCTTTTGCATAATTAATACCTGTTTTAGAAACTCCATAACCTTCGCGATAGCGATGAGGAATATAAAAATCAATATTTGGATAAATATTTTTTAGAAACTGGTACATACTGGCAACAGCAGTAGTTCCGTCTACATCATAGTCTCCGTACACTAAAATTTTTTCTTCATTGTTTATTGCAGATAAAATTCTGTCAACGGCCTTACCCATATCCTTCATAAGCCACGGATCGTGAAGATGAGATAGCTGGGGGCGAAAAAATTTTTTAGCTTTCTCAAAAGTATCAAAACCACGCTGAACAAGTATTTTACAAATGGTTGAATTTATTTTTAAAGACTCTTGTAAAGCCGTCACGCTATCCTGTTCTGCTGTAAGTAGGTTCCAACGTTTTTGCATGATTAATAGTTGCGGTCTGTTGTATATCGTACCAACTCTTCTAAACCTATCCTCACCTGGCTTTCGGGAAAGCTATATAAAACTTCAAGGGCTTCATCACGGTATGCAAACATCTTTTTTTTTGCGTATTCAATTCCGCCAGCTTTCTCTACCTCCTCTATTACAAATTTCACTTTATCCCTGTTTGTGTTTTCATTTTTTACTATGTAAATTAATTTTCTTTTGAGTGAAGAGTTTACATTGTTTAAAGTGTAGATTAAAGGAAGCGTAAGTTTTTTCTCTTTGATATCATTTCCGGTTGGTTTTCCAATATCGGCATTTCCATAATCAAATAAATCATCTTTAATCTGAAAAGCAACTCCTACTTTTTCACCGAAAGTTCTCATTTTTTCTATTTCATCATCTGAATTGAATGTAGTAGAAGCACCAGCCGCACAAGAAGACGCAAGCAATGAAGCAGTTTTGTTTTTTATTATTTCGAAGTAAATGTCTTCTTTCAAATTTAAATTCCTGGCTTTTTCTAATTGAAGAAGTTCACCTTCACTCATCAGTTTTATTGCATTCGAAAGAATTTGCAACATCTTATAATCATCATTATCTAACGAAAGAAGAAGCCCTTTTGATAGCAGGTAGTCACCTACAATTACTGCAATTTTATTTTTCCATAGCGCATTTATTGAAAAGAAGCCTCTTCTTTCTATCGAGTCATCCACTACATCGTCATGTACTAATGTAGCCGTGTGCAGCAGTTCTACTAAAGATGCTGCTCTGTAGGTCTTGTCGTTTATTGCTCCTCCCATTTTTGCACTCAACAAGACGAACATAGGCCTTAGTTGTTTGCCTTTTCTTTTTACAATGAACTGCATTATTTTATCAAGTAATGCAACATTACTTTTAACAGCTTGTCTAAAGTGTTTTTCAAACTCTTTTAATTCTTCTGATATTATTTGTGCCGCTAATTCCATGCTGCTTCTTGGTCGCAAGTTAATTGTATTCGTATTAACAGGAAACACCAAGTTAATTGTTTAGTCATTGGGAAAAAAGTTCTACACAGGCCGTGCAGCATTATTAATTAAAGATTGTCTAATTTATTCATTCTAAGACTGGTATAATTTTTATTCACTAAAAAGAAATTGTAATTATTTGTTTATTCATTCTCAAAGCATACTTTTGCATGGGAATTGCTAAGGAATCTTAACAATAATTTCTATTACAAAAATACAAAACACTTCTATGGCAAGTAACAAGTACATTCTAACATTAGGCTTAATCAGCCTCTTCTCCTCTGCAGCTTTTGCACAGCAGAGCGATGCAGGGTATGATTGGAGAGATTCCTCCAAAATCCCAACTCACAGTCTTCCTCAGCAGAGCGAATTCCTCAATAATCAATATCCTTATCCCGCAAAACCGAGGAGTATGTGGGAGTTAAGTTTTGCCGGAGGTAATAACGTTATAATCGGTGATATTAAGGCAAAAGCCGATGTTGGCGGTTCTGTTACTGTAAGAAAGGCATTATCTCATACTTTTTCTATAAGGGGAGGTTATTTTGGAGGTTATGGTCAGGGTTATCCTAGTGGATATGGTGCAGGAAACGGCCAAAAAGCTTATCAAAACTGGAAGCATTCAGGTGGCCTTGATATCATTGCTTCTTTAAATCCTAATAGTCATTATAGAGGCAACCCTAAAACTAATATCTATGTATTGGGAGGAGTAGACATTATAGCTACACGAGTATTCTTTCAAAATCCGGGAGGACAACAAATTGATAAAGCTTATTCTGTGTTTTATGCTAATGGAGTACCCAATAGTAAATCTGGAACAATTACAACTTTCGGCGGAAAGGCTCCTTTTCCAAATGGAAGAAAAGGATGGGCATTGGTAGGTGGTGCCAGTACAGGCGCGGGTATAGCTTTCAAATTAAGCAAAAAGGTAAATATTGGTGTTGAACAAAGATTTACTTTCACTCCGTACGATATGTTAGATGGACTAAAAGCAGGAAGAACCAATGATTTTTATAGTTTTACCAGCGCACGCCTAAATATCAATATAGGAAGTGCATCTAAACACGTTGAGCCTTTATGGTGGCTTAACGCTAACAACTTCATCTATAACGAGCTAAATCGTCCTCAGCACATGAAATTACCTACACCGGTATTACCTGATGCAGATGGTGATGGTGTAACAGACCAGTTTGATATGGAACCAAATACTCCTGCAGGTGCGCCTGTGGATGTACGCGGAGTAGCCAGAGATACTGATTCTGACGGAGTACCTGATTATAAGGATAAAGAACTTCTTACTCCTCAAAAATGCTTCCCTGTTGATGCTGATGGTGTAGGTAATTGTCCTGAACCAGCATGTTGCACAGAACTTAGAAACAGACTTGATAGTATTGGTAGTGGTAACGGAAATTGTACAATAGGTAATCTTCCTTCAATACAATTTAAAGGTGGGTCTGCAAAACTAAGTAAGGATGCTGTATCTATTTTAACCAGTGCTGCTGCACAAATTAAAGCAACTCCAGATTGCAGAGTTAGAGTAATTGGTCACGGAGCAAGCGACAAACGTGCTCAGCAGTTAAGTTGGGACAGAGTGAATACTGTTATCAGGTATCTGGTAGAAAAGCAAGGTATAGGTGAAGACAGATTTATTTTCTCCTATGGTGAAGAAGGTGATGTCAATACTGTTGATTTAACTGGTACAAAGGAAACTGGACCTAACACAGTTCCTGCACCACATCCAAACTTAAAAGGAAAATAATAGTTGAATTTGCTATATAAAAGAATACCCTTCGAATCGAAGGGTATTCTTTTATAAAAGCATTTATTTTTAACAATCATGCAACTTTTTTAGTTTCTTTGTTCTCTTATGCATTACCCTAGTATTCTAATTAAAATCAATAGCTAAAAACTTACTAATATTTTAAGGTATGAGAAAAATTTATTCATTAGTTGCTGTTTTATTTTGTATCGTTTCCAGTGCTATTGCCCAACTTGGTGGTACTCACAATTATCTGGACACATCTTATATCTCCTCCAGAAACTTACCTCAGCAGTCAGACTTTTTAAACAATAACAGTAATTTTCCCGCTAAACCACGAGATATGTGGCAATTGGGTGTTTTTGTAGGGTTGCCTTATATTGACGGAGATTGTCCAATGGCTTTTAAAGGTGCAGGATCTGGTATTAGCACGTATGCATGGGGAGGAGGACTTTCAATAAGAAAAGCAATTGGTTATGTTGTTTCTATTCGTGCTTCTATAGCGTACTACAATATGCTCGGTTTAGATTATCAGCGCAACCGTAATTATAATAATTCTCCTGTTATAGAACAGAATTACCTTACTTCTGCGCATGGGTACATACATAATTATCATTCTACGGCTATAGTTCCTGCTTTAGAGGCGTTGGTTTCTTTAAATAATATAATGTTTCACAATAAGCAGGGAAGGTGGAATGTATATGCTTTGGCAGGTTATACGGCGTATATGTATCAAACTAAAATGGATGTTTTAGATGCAAACGGACAGCCTTATCCATTCGATCAAATAGATGTTAGTGCTCCAAGAACACAAATCAGAAAGCAGTTAAGAAACATGCTGGATGGAAATTACGAAACGTTGGCTTTAACAAACGACCGAAGGCCTACAATAGGTAATTATAATCTTAGACATTCTATTAGCGGTGGATTTGGATTAGAATACAGAATTGCGAAGAAGACATCTATAGGTATCGAATACAAACGTATTATTACCAGGGACGATTATCTTGATGGCTGGTTTCGTCAAAGCGGGGACCTTGTTAATCCAGTATTTACATCAGAATGGGATAATGTGGGTTTTTTCTCATTCAGTGTTAACCAAAACCTTGGAAACTCGAAAAAACGTATTCCTCCGTTGTGGTGGATGAATCCTTTGGAATTCGCTTATAGCGAGTTGAATAATCCAAAGCACATGAAGCTGCCTAAAGTTAAGCTTGATGATGCTGATGGCGATGGTGTTACCGATCAATTTGATTTAGAACCTAACACACCTCCGGGAGCACCTGTAGATACTCATGGTGTTTCAAAAGATACGGACGGTGATGGCGTTCCAGATTATAGAGATAAAGAACTGCTTACGCTTCAAAACTGTTTTCCTGTTGATGAAGATGGGGTAGGAAATTGCCCTGAACCGGAATGCTGTAAAGAACTTAGAGCACAAAAAGTAGTAACAAACGATTGTAAGATTTCTGATTTACCAAGTATTCAATTTAAAGGAAGCGGTGTTAAGTTGACTAAAGAAGCACAATCAATTCTTAATAGTGTCGCTACTCAGTTAAAAGCTAATCCTACCTGTAAAGTAAAGGTTTCAGGTCATGGAGCGTCAAATAAGGCAGCCCAGCAATTAAGCTGGGACAGGGTAAACGCGATTATTCGTTACCTCGTTGAAAAACAGGGCATCTCTAA
>CAXUMK010000087.1:15822-17663 GCA_964251885.1 uncultured Segetibacter sp.
ACCCTATGACTGTTGATTTGATGGGTACTACTGAAGACGGTCCAAATACTGTTCCTGCGCCTCATCCGAATTTGCAGAAAACAAAATAATTTTTAACAAGATTGAAAAAGTTAAAAGCACCCTTCAACGAAGGGTGCTTTTATTATACAATTATTAACTAAACATATTGAAGCTTTAAATCTTCACGTCATAATTTGCTTGTGAAAAAGGTTAATTTTGAAACTTTTATGATCAGATATTATTGTTTTATATTTTTCGCTGTTATTCTTTCGTCTGCGTGTTCAAACCAGCTTTCTAAAACGCTTAAGAGCACAGATAACGAATATAAATTGAAGATGGCAGAAAATTATTATGCTCAGAAAAAGTATAACAACGCTCAGTCTATTTTTGAAGATCTCTTTCCCGTTTTTAAAGGAACTGCACGGTTTGAGGATCTATATTATAAATATGCTTACTCTGCTTATTATTTGAATGATTTTGCAAGTGCAGAAAACCTATTTAAAACATTTGTAGAGACCTTTCCAAACAGCAACAAGGCCGAAGAAGCAGATTTCATGAGGGCTTACTGTTTTTATAAGCAATCACCCAAAGCAGAACTAGATCAAACAAATACTACAAAAGCAATGGGTCAGATGCAAGCTTTTATAAATACACATCCTCTTTCAGCAAGAGTTCCTCAGGCAACGTCTATTATAGATGAATCAAGGTCTAAATTAGAAGTTAAAGACTTTAAAAGTGCAGAACTGTATTTTAATCTGGGCTTTTACAAGGCTGCTTCTATTGCTTTTGCTGCCCTTATTGATAATTATCCTGATACCGACAAAGGCGACGAATACAAATTGATGGTTATAAAATCTTATTATCTTTACGCTAACAATAGTATTGAAGAAAGGCAGGCAGAACGATATGATAAAGTAGTTTCTGAATGTGCAGATTTTTCAGACCGTTTCCCGGAAAGCAAACTGTTAAAAACCGTTGACTATTATAAAACACAATCTTTACATAATATAAATTTAAAAAATGAGCAAACTAAGAAGGCAGCTTAGTTCTAATACTGCAAGTGTAGTAGAAACAAAAAGCCTTGTAGACATTAAAGGGAGGACTGGTAATTTGTATGAGTCTATTGCCATTATCGCTAAAAGAGCAAATCAGATAAATATTGCTCTTAAAGAAGAGTTGCATAATAAATTAGAAGAGTTTGCGACACATACCGACAGTCTTGAAGAGATACACGAGAACAAAGAACAAATAGAAATATCTAAGGCATACGAAAGGATGCCAAACCCTGCCATTCTTGCCACACAGGAGTTTATGGATGAGAAGATATACTATCGTAAAAACGACTCAGACCTTTTTATTTAAAACCTGAATGTAAATTTTATTAAAGACGGCAGTTTCAAAAACTGTCGTCTTTTGTTTTTCAGCACCATGTTAACGGGAAAAAAAATTTTATTAGGGATTACCGGAAGTATTGCAGCTTATAAATCTATACTCCTTGTTCGTCTTTTAGTAATAGCGGGTGCTGAAGTTAGAGTCATCATTACTCCTGCAGCAAAAGATTTTGTTTCTCCCCTTACATTAGCCACGTTGAGTAAAAATAAAGTTCTTTACAATATAGCAGAAGAAGATACATGGGCTAATCACGTGATGTTGGGAAGATGGGCAGACATTATGCTCATCGCTCCGCTAAGTTGTAACAGCTTAGCTAAAATGGCAAACGGGGTATGTGATAACCTTCTTTTGGCTGCTTATTTATCTGCGGCGTGCCCGGTTATAGCAGCGCCTGCTATGGATGAAGATATGTGGCATAATCCTGCTACAAAAAAGAATATTGAAACACT
>CAXUMK010000087.1:17673-19458 GCA_964251885.1 uncultured Segetibacter sp.
GGCATTCAGTTATTTCAGTGGTAAAAGGAGAACTGGCAAGCGGCCTTTTTGGTGAAGGCCGGATGGCAGAACCAGGTGATATCATCACATTTATAGAAGAGAATTATTTTAGAGATACTATTTTAAAAAATAAAAAAATTTTAATTACTGCAGGCCCTACCTACGAAGCGATTGATCCTGTCAGATTTATTGGAAATCATTCAAGCGGTAAAATGGGAATGGCTTTAGCCGAGTCTTTTTATGAAAAAGGTGCAGACGTTCAATTGATACTAGGACCTGCAGATTTGACTAGTCGTTATAAAGGTATTAAAGTTACAAAAGTTACATCAGCAGATGAAATGTACGAGGCAGCTATAAATCTTTTTGCCGGTTCTGATATTGCAATCATGTCTGCTGCAGTTGCCGATTATACTCCAAAATCTGTCTCTGTACATAAAATAAAGAAGAGCGGGGAGCAATTGACTGTAGAGATGATAAAGACAAAAGACATTTTAAAAAGTTTGGGAGCAATTAAAAACAGTCATCAGTTTATTGTTGGTTTTGCTTTGGAAACCGAGAATGAACAGGAAAATGCAATAAACAAATTGAAATCTAAAAATGCAGATTTGATTGTGCTAAACACTTTGAAAGACAAGGATGCAGGGTTTGGAAAAGATACTAACAAAGTAACTATTTTTGACAAAGAAACAAATGTGTATGCTTTTGAAGCTAAAAGCAAGAAGTTAGTTGCAAATGATATTGTAGAATTAATAATTAAAAAGCAAAGTCATTAACTTAACAAACTTGGAAAAAGTAAAACTGAAAAAAGTTGAATGAAAAACTTAAAAGTACAAGTGAGTGACACAACCAAAGCTGAATAAGGAACAAATGTTTGCCCCCAAAAATCTAAGTTAATGACATTAAATTAAAAAGTTAAATGAAGAAGCATAGTGTATTGCTGCTGCTGTTTATGTCGGTGATGGAATGTATGAGTTACGGGCAGGAACTGCAGGCTAAAGTGACTGTCATAGCAAGCCGTGTTCCTAATACGGTTGATAAAAAGGTATTTCAAACCTTGCAATCTCAGCTTACAAACTTTATTAATAACCGCAAATGGACTCCGGATGCCTTTCAGCCCCAGGAAAGAATTGAATGTAGTTTTTTAATTAATATTGAAAGTGTGGTAGAGACTAATGTGTATAAGGCAAGTATGACAATACAAGCTGCAAGGCCTGTTTTCAACTCTTCCTATTCTACTGCGCTTGTCAATTTTCAGGATGCAGATGTGGCATTTCGGTATGCGGAATATCAGGCAATTGAATTTAATGAAAACCGGATACAGGGTACTGATGCCCTCGCCAGTAACCTTACCGCAATATTTGCTTATTATATCAATATTATATTAGGATTGGATTATGATTCGTTTGGTGCAAAAGGAGGGGATTTATATTTTCAAAAAGCACAGAATATTGTAAACAATGCTCCCGAAAACAGGAGTATAAGCGGATGGAAAGCTTTTGATGGATCGAGGAACAGATACTGGCTGTCAGAAAATTTTCTAAACTCCAGGTACAATGTGGTACACGATGTAATCTATAATTACTATAGGCAGGGTCTTGACTTTATGTATGAAAATGAAGCCGATGCCAGAGGCAAAATACTCAATGCTTTAATACAGCTTCAGGCCGTAAACCAGGACAATCCTAACTCAATGATTATTCAGTTTTTTATGATTGGAAAATCGCAGGAACTCATCCGTATTTTTAAAAAAAGCGCACCACCTGATAAAGCGAGAGCGCTTGAAAC
>CAXUMK010000088.1:0-4416 GCA_964251885.1 uncultured Segetibacter sp.
ACCAGGTAACACAGGAGCTTGCATTGAAAGCGCTGGAAGAAGTAGGACAGGTGAATGATATGATAAAAGAACTGGTGCAAATGCGGGTAGCACTCAAGGCTGTGTTTGAGAAGCTGCCGTTTATTCAAAAGGTTTATCCGTCAGATGCTAACTTTCTCTTGGTGAAAGTGGATGATGCAAAAACTGTTTACAACTATTTGTTGTCGAGGGGAATTGTTGTAAGAGATAGAAGTAACGTAAAATTGTGTGATAATTGCCTGCGGATCACTATTGGTACCGAAGATGAAAATACCGAACTTGTAGAAGCAATGGCAGACTATTATGTAGAAACAAAACAAATAAAACCATGACAAAAAATCTTGTAAAAATCGGTTGCTTCGCTGCAATGCTTGCCGTTGCAGGTTTCGCAAATGGAAAGACTAAAATCAAAACTAAAACTAAAGCTGCTGCAGGTGCAACAGAAGTGAATGCGGGTCTAACACTACCAACCGGCTTCAGTGCTTCAATCTTCGCGCAGGATTTAGGCCAGCCAAGACATGTAGTTGTTAACAAAAACGGAGATATTTTTCTCAAACTTGCCCGCGACAAAAATGGCGGCGGCATCGTGGAGTTAAATGGCAAGACGGGTGAGAAGAAAGCCTCTTTCGGCGATTATGGCGGTACAGGCATCGCGATCAAAAACGGCTTTTTATATGCTTCCTCCAATACCAGTATTTTTAGGTATAAACTAAATGCAAACGAAGAAGTGGAAGCCGATGCACAACCCGAAATGATTGTACACGGACTATTAGACCGGGGTCAGCACGAAACAAAATCGATCGCTCTCGACAACGACGGAAACATTTATGTAAACATAGGCGCTTACTCCAACTCGTGCCAGGAGCATGACAGGGAAAATGGTTCTATGGGTAAAGATCCTTGTCCCATTTTGGACTCTGCCGGAGGCATCTGGCAGTTTAAAGCAGACAAGCCAAACCAAACTTATGGCGATGGTGTACGCTACGCCACCGGCACAAGAAACATCGTAGGACTTGACTGGAACCAGGAGGTAAATGAACTGTTTGTAATGCAGCATGGAAGAGACCAGATTGGCACTATGTTCCCCCAATTTTATGATTTAAAACACGCAGACGAATTACCTGCGGAAGAAATGTTCGAGGTAAAAAAAGGCATGAACTTCGGCTGGCCCTATTGCTATTACGACCCTTTTTTAAACAAAAAAGTGTTGGCTCCTGAGTACGGCGGCGATGCAAAAAAGATAGGCCGCTGTGCCGAAATGCAAAACCCGGTAGCCGCTTTCCCGGCTCACATGGCTCCTAACGGTTTATTGTTTTATACAGGTAAAATGTTTCCTGCAAAATATAAGAACGGCGCTTTCGTAGCTTTTCACGGTTCATGGAACCGGAATGTAACAGGCCAGGAAGGTTACATGGTTGCATTTCAACCTTTCAAAAATGGCAAGCCAAGCGGCAAGTGGGAAGTGTTTGCAAACGGTTTTGCCGGTGTTGCCAAAGTGGTTTCAACAAGAGATGCGAAACATCGCCCCTGTGGTTTAGCCCAGGCTCCTGACGGTTCTTTATATGTTACTGATGACAATAAAGGTTTGCTTTACCATATAACATACAAAGGCTAATAATGAAAAAAGCGTTAACAACTTCTCTTCTGTGTTTTCTCTTCGCTGTTTACTTATTTGCCCAGGTAAAAAAACATCCTGCTGGTCCATCCACTGCTATTAAGCGAGGCCAGCAGGTGTTTAACACTACCTGCATGACCTGTCATCAAAAAGATGGCGGTGGAGTTCCAAGATTAAATCCTCCTTTGATCAAAACAGAATATGTGCTTGGCGACAAAACAAGGTTAATACAGATTGTGTTGAAAGGCCTTAATCAACCGATAGAAATCGAGGACGAAAAGTACACCAACGTCATGCCTTCTTTCGCCACACTTACGGACCAGCAGATAGCAGATGTGCTTACTTATGTCAGAAACAGTTTTGGTAATAAAGCCTCTGCCGTAACGTTAGCACAGGTAAAGACAGTAAGAGCTGCAACGCCTAAATGATTTTTGGTTACAGGAATAAGTTCGAAGATTTTATATCACTATACTATTCGAAAGCGAGTCAGCACTTATCGTTTTGAACGGGATGAATTAGTGTCTGACCGACTTCTCGAATAAAGAATGAATGTATAAGAGTGAAATGCAACGTTGCGTCCAACTCTTAAAACGGTTTCTTCCGTATTCAGCAACGCCAAATTTATATAGCAGGAAGTATAGTAATGGCATTAAAGATTTTGACTTCCTGCCTTCCTACTTATTGACTCATTGACTTATTGCCTCAATGACTCAATGACTCAATTACTTTTCCTAAAACTGGTAAGCATACGTCATAAAATCAATTGCCGGCAAAGTGTTTCCTGAAAAATCAAAAAAAGCATTATTCTCCCAGCTTGAGCCGATGCCGTAGCCATCATTTAATTTTGAGGTAATCCAGGCTGGTTCCCAATACATAACACCGCTTCCGCCGGCGGAGATTACCTGCTGGGTCAGGTCGTGCATGTACTTAAACTGGTCGGCCTGCGAAACGCCATACCCATTAAAACCGGTTGTGCCTGAAAAAAGATTGGTATAAGAGTCGGCATTCTGGCTCGTCCACGGATAAGCTGTTTCAACAATCATTATTTTCTTGTTGTACTTCGCTTTTAGTGCTTTTATCGTGTTGCCTACATCACTCATTGCAAGCAGAGAAGAGTATACATAATAATGAGATACGCCAAGAATATCGAAGTCGGCAACACCGCCAATAGTAATGACACCGTTTGCGTAATAATCTGCATCTTCCAGCTTGGCAACATGTAAAATGATCTGTGGCTTTACAGATGATGTTGCCGAAAAATCTCTTACCGCTTTAATGCCGCTTTTTAATAGATCAGCAAAAGCAGTCCAGTTATTCCCAACAACTTTGCCGACATCCCAAAGCATTCCCTGGTTGGTTTCATTTCCAATTTGTATCATTTCGGGCGTCAGGTTTTTGCTTTTAAAATCGTTTAGTACTGTAAGGGTGTACTGGTATACAGAGTCTTTCAAGGTAGTGAGGTCAAGTGCACTCCAGGCAGCAGGTATTTGCTGGTGTCCTGCATCAGCCCAAATGTCTGAATAGTGCAAATCGAGGTTTACTGCCATGCCTGCCGATTTTGCTCTTTGTATGGTTTTTTCCGCATCCTGCAGGTTGCTGTATATCTTACCTCCATTTAAAGCCACCTGCCATTGAGGATTATTCCAAAGCCTTACCCTTACTACATTTGCGCCATGCGCTTTAAAAATGGCAAACGGGTCTTTTACCGCTCCTGAGTCTTTGTAAACGCCTCCATTGTCCTGCACTTCATTTACATAAGAAAGGTCGGCACCCATAGCAAACTTGTCCCACTGGTAAAACACTTTTGTACCAGTGGGGGGTGCAGGTGGTGGTTGTGGAGTTGGGGTATCGTCTTTACCGCAAGAGGCAGCAAATAATGACAGCAATAATAACACAGCCAATAATTGAAATACAGATGATAATTTTTTCATACAATTTAGCGTAATAATTTAGACGGTTTTGTTTACAGGCAGCATATCTTTCCCAGCCATCGTTGTGTCACTCACTTCAACTTTTTGATTCTTTGTTGAGTACATTAATCTTATTCGTTCTGATAACATTGTACATGTTCTTTTTTCCTGATGACAAAACATTCTTCCATTTATCTGTTGTAAAGAGCCTCTTTTATATTATTTACTCTTTTCAAGCAAGACAGATTCAAGTTCAATAGTTTCAGGAAACACTTTCTCAGACGTAACAATTTCAAACAAAAACTGCATTTTGTCTATATCATTTAAGTTAAAACTTTCTGTTGCAGACGAAAGAAACATAAGCGGCTGAAAGCCCGGATACGGTGTTGGAAGCAACATGACAGCGTCTGGTTTAAAACTGCTTAAAGGAATTGTGATGTCTTCAAAATGATTGTTTACCGAAAAGTAAGCTGCGAAGGCTAAACCATCTTTAGAAGTCATTATCACTTTCATTTTAACTGGCTGAGCATCATCTCCGGTTCGGGCTCTTATAACGACCTTTTCAAAAGAAGCAATCTCTGATGAGCGTTCTCTTAGTTTGTTTCCAATAAACTGCTGCCAGCCAAAAGTTTGCCCGTCTGTGATTTTTCATGCTTGCTTTTAAAACAAGCTGATGGGTTTTTTCCGCTGTTATGTATTCAATAGAATTTTCTCTCCACGAAGGATTATAAATGTCTAAGCAATTTCTGTCAATATTGGGATTAAACAAAACAAGCGATGAATTTTCAGCAGCTACAAATGTCTGCCATGTTTCATTCTCATTTTTATCCCAGGCATAAGGGTCGCCTTTATGATTACCAGGAAAAACATTAA
>CAXUMK010000088.1:4426-19417 GCA_964251885.1 uncultured Segetibacter sp.
CCGTCTTGCCTTTTTATCAAAATGCGGTAATTGATAATACCAGGAGTAACCATTTCTGCAGGCACTTCAGCGGTGAAGCGATAAGCATCGTAAGGGCTTAACTGAATTGTTTTCCATTTATTAGCAGAATTGCGGACTTCAGCAGAAACTTTGTCGTTTGCATTTAGACCAACAATGGTTGCAGCAATGGTAAACGGCTTACCAGAAGATACTTCTTCAAATAGCTCATGAGTTACAAAAATATCTGTGCTGAAAGGTTTGGGAGCAGCGAATTCATTCAAACGAACCGGACCAATTCCATTATAGGAGTTAACAGAAAATGCAGCTTTTTCTTTGCTTTTTAATAAGTAAGTTCCGGGCGAAACAGTGAAAGCGTTTGCGTCGGAAGTTGTTGAATAATTGTTGCCTTCATTTAATGGCGAAATTGTAAAATCTGCACCAAGGTCAGGCAACATAATTTGCATCTGTTGATCCTGCCACTGAATTCTTGTCACTTCTTTTCTCGGAGATGCTCTTTCAAAAGGGTCTCTTATATGTATTGCGTCTGGCATTACCTCAAGCCGCCATACTCCGTCAGTAATCTTATCTATAAAGTAAGCGCCGTACCCTTTATATTTTACAATTGAAGAACTGCCAACGCCCGCAATGTGCTCTAAACTGCTCTTATTTACAGGTTCGGTTGAAGTGGAATTGGAGTAATAAAACTCTTCCGGCGAATTCATCTCGCTCAACTGCGATTTGAAGCTGACGCGAAAGACATCAAAGACGCTGTCGGCAGGGTAAGCGCCGTAAGATTTATTGCGGGGAAGCCTGTGAAAAGCCTTTGAAGCAATCATGAGGCTGATGGCTTTGGATGGCGTATAAGCAAGGTTCAGATAGTGTGTTTGGTACTCGGTATTAGCATAAGCAGTAGCCATAGGATCATAAGCAAATTGAGTCGCCCACTGGAAACCGGCACTGCGAAAACTTCTTACAATTGCAGGATACATATTTGATTGCAAAATGTCTGCTGCATCAAACTCGTACACTATTTTTGCCCTGTTTTTAAAAGCTGGTATCGTGTCGAAAGGAATGTTGTATTTATCAACATTAGGCAAAAAATTTCCCTGCTGTGTATGATTGGCAACGAGGCCCGAAGGATACCACTGAAAGCTATGACCATCAACATTTGCTTTCACTACGGCATCTGCATAAGTGGGCGATTCGCTGATGTTATAAAAAACAGGTTTTGTCCATCCGGTGCTTCTGACTGCGGCTGCCAGACGGTTTATGTATTCTGTTGTTTTTTCCTTTGGTGCTGAATGATGAGGTTCATTATTGAGTTCTGTTGCAATTACATCGGGCTCATCGGTATAAGAAAGTTTTGTATAGGGATTGATGTGTTTAAAGAGTTGCTTTAAATAATTTTCCTGTGCTTTGATTGCATCTTCGTTTACTACTGCATTCCCTTTTCCATACTTGTTTGAAAAGCTGTGTGTTTGCTCATCTTTTTCAGGATAGCCATTGCCCCAAAAAGCAACCGGCGTTATAATAATCCTGATGTTCCGCTCTTTCAGTTTAGACAGTAAATAGTCAAACAACCGTAAATGTTCATTATCCAAAAGGTTGCCTGCAGAGTCTGATATTTCCCAATCCCAAACATGTACTCTGAATGCATCTAATCCTAACCTTGCTAAATGATACACATCATCATCTATTTCCTTTTCAATAGAAATGCCGGTACGTTTTACAGAACGATATCCATAAGCAAAAGGAACGGTATAATTCACACCGAAGAATGCAGCTTCAGCTTTGCTCTTAGTGTAGCGGAGAACACCGTTTTTATCAACATAAACCAGATTTTTTGAAGACTGTTTTTGCCCATACGCAACAGAACGATCCATTAAGGACCAGCAAAAAAGAAAAAGTGCGATTGAGGATAGATGCTTGTAACAACATTTCATACACGTAGGTGTTCGATGAAGAATTAAGTTAGCGGTTCCCAAGTTCATTTATTACTATCCGCAACATAAAAGGCTCACGATACTTCATAAGGAATAAATCAATGACTTTGATTTGGCTTAGTAATGAAAAGAAAGTACAAGTGTGCGACGCAACGGCTGTCTAATAGCAGAAAAACTGCCGGGCTCAAAAAAGTTCAACTCACTTTTTTACTCCTTATGCAGCATAATCAATACAAATCATAAAAAAACAGAAAGCTATTTTAAACAAAAAAAGCCGGCTATAAAACCGGCTTTTTTTATCAGAAAAATTTTATTGCTTTGTGACTTTGTAGGTATTGCTGATGAAGTTTACAACAATTTTATAGTTGCCGCTTTCAGATGGTGCCGGCGTGTTAGAACTCGGTACATCGCCATCAGCGAGAAGGGTACCGCCGCCGGATGCAGTGCCATCTGAAGAACCGCCATACTTGTGATCCCAACTACCATTGACAGGCAAGAACACATAACTCTTACCCCCGGTAAGTCCGATGGTGATTTGATATTCCGCCATGCTTACCTGCGTAAATTGCTGGGAAGGCGTTGGAACGGGATTATTCCATTCGCCTGCTGTTGCATCGCCGACAATATATAAATTTGAGGGGCCGCTGTAAGGGGTCACGGTATATGAATTGGTAGCAAAATCAACGACAATCTTATAAGGTCCGCTTGCAGAGGGAGCTGGAGTATTGGATCCCGGAACAGCGTTATCGGCTAACAATGCACCTCCACCTGATGCAGTTCCATCGGTTGCACCTCCGTATTTATGATCCCAATTGCCGTTAAGAGGGAGAAATAAATAAGACTTACCGGCGGTTAGATTGACAACAATACCAAATGAAGTATTACTTATTTGAGTGAACTGCTGCGAAGGAACAGGCACAGGGTTGGACCAGTTACCTGCTGTAGCATCACCTACAATATAAAGATTAGCCGGTACAGCAATTTGTGTAACTGTGAATTTATTTGTCTGGAAATTGACTACAATTTTATAAACACCGGAAACAGCAGGAGCCGGCGTATTGGAACCAGGTACAGCTCCGTCCTTTAAAAGGGTTGCTCCACTGCCTGCGGTACCGTCTGCAGAGCCGCCGTATTTGTGATCCCAGCTACCATTTACGGGAAGAAACACATAACTTTTACCTGCAGTAAGGCCGATGGTGATACTGAAAGAATAGGCATCAACTTTTGTAAACTGTTGCGATGGTGTCGGAACCGGATTACCCCATTCACCAGGAGTGGCATCGCCTACAATGTACAAATTAGCGGGTACTGGTGAAAAAGTTGTGATCATAACATTCACCACATTCGAATAGGCTATTGCGCCACTTGCTGTTGTTGATTTAACCCGGTATTCCATCTTTCCTGTACTACCAATGGCAATGCCCGCAGCCAATGCAGTGGAGTTCATTTCATCCTGGGTTAACGATTTGCTGTAAACAGAGGTGCCCGCACTAATTTCCTGAGGCGCTGCAAAATTTTTCCCTGCCGAGTCGTATTGTATGCTGTAGGTAATCGTTCCTGTATAGCCCGAAAAAGAAGACGACCACGAAAACGTGTTGGAATGACTGGTTGAAGTGGCAGCTGTACCCGTAACAGTTGTGTTTTCTGTTGTTAGTGTTGAAGGATCGCTGTAAGGAGTAATCGAGACTTTTACTACATTAGATGCATATTTTTCATTGTTGTTGCTATACGAAGAAGACACTCTAACATCCAAACTAACGGGAACACCAGGACTAAATCCGTAGTTTAGCAGAATGGCATTCAAGTCTCTTCCGGTGTAGGTAGCCACCATGTTTTTTGTAATTGTCTTTGTGACTTCTTTAGAAAAATTTTTTCCTGAAGAGTCAATTTCAACAATGTACTTCATGTTAGAGGAATCAGTTGCATAATTCGGGAAAGTCCAGTTCAAAGTCAGGACGGTTTTATTTGAATCGGCAACCAAAGGAGTAAGAGTGGTTGAAGATGCAGAAAGCGTAACCGGATTCCCTGATGGATGAATTAGCAAGTCGTCGCGCTTGTCACAACCTGTCAAAAAAAAGATGAAGCCTGCAGCGAGCAAAAAGCAGTTTATTATTTTTTTCATACAAAAGAATTAGTTGTTATTGTTTTGTAACTGTAAATTTTCCTGTTTGAAAATTCACTTCTATTTTATAATTGCCACTCGTTGCCGGGGCAAGAATGTCTTCTCCCCCAACTTGAAAATCCCCTCCGTTAACCTCATTAGGATCGTTTTTGGTTTTTATACTATACTTAACATTCCAACTGCCATAAACTGGAACAAACGTATATGATTTACCTCCAATTAAAGGAATACTGGGTAGTACATATAGAGTTGAACTCATTTTATTAAATTTCTGAGAAGTTAATTCAGGTTCACCACAAGCACACTGCCAGTTTCCGGGTGTTGCATCGCCGGTAATGTACAAAGTACCTGATGCCGGAGGCTCTACTTTTGGCGGTGGTGCAAAGGGTTTTGTGATAACAGAAACAACATTGGAAGTGATTTTTACCGCTGAACCTATGCTGGAAGTAACTCTTAACTGAATCGTGTAATTCCTGCGGGGAGCAAGCTGTAGCAACATATCGTTCCCTAAAATTGCGTTCAGTTCGCCCACAGTATAAGTTTTCATTAAGTCTTTGGAAACAACAGTTGAAACTTTTTTGCTGCTGCCAAAATTTGCGCCCAAAGTATCCATCTCAATGGTATAGGTCACATCTTGCGAACTAACGCCTGAAGTAAACATATAATTTGGATTGGTCCAATTCAGCACAAGAGCTGTATTGGCTTCCTGCCCCGACTCGAGGCTTACGGTAGCGGCAGATGCACTAAGAACAGGAGCCATTCCTCCTTCAAAATAATCTGTATTTTCTGCTTTCTTGCAGGCAATGATGCTGAATGCAAAAGCACAAAAAGCCAGCAAAAGAAATCTATTTTTCATAATCGGTAATATTAAAATTAATAGCCTGGATTTTGAATCAAATTATGGTTGGAGCTAATTTCAGGAGATGGAATCGGATACATTTTGAAATGCGCATCTACTCCGGTTCCATTTGGAACATTTCCTTTCCATGGCCACAAATAAGCAGATTCGGTAAACTTGTTGAACCTGATTAAATCTGTACGGCGGAAACACTCCCAATAAAACTCCCGGCCTCTTTCATTAAGTATGAAATCCAAGTCTAATTGAGATGAATTAATATTGCCTGAGTTGTTTCCATAAGCTCTGGTGCGCAATGCATTAATATAACCCAATGCTGTTGAGGCATCACCTCCCATACCACCCCTGAGTACGGCTTCGGCATAAATAAGATATTGCTCTGCCAGTCTGAACAAAGGCATATCTATACCCACTCCCAGATCTTTTAACTGGTACCCTAATGAACCGTCCCGGTTTATGTTTTTGAATTTGGTGACTGCATATCCATCAGCGATACGATCCACAATTTCCATTTTGCGACCTGCGGTAAAAAAGTTTGCTCTTTTATCAGCAGCCCCTGAATAATCAGGAAGAAATAAATTCGGCAGGTTTTTAGTAGTACGATTACCGCCCCAACCGGTAACCCCTATTACATTCAATCCTTCATCTGAATTCGAACCCGCCCACACGATGTAATTTGTTCCTCCAAAGTTCTGGGAGTGTTGACCATCGTAGTTAATGGTGAAAATAAATTCGTTTGTGCATTTATAATTATCATTTAAAAACAGCCAGTTGTAAGTTGTTTCTAAATTATATCCCGCGTCAATCACTTTTTTAGAATATGTAATGGCATCTGTATACCTTGCAGTGCCGGTATATACTTCAGCATTCAGGTATATGCGTGCCAGTAAAGCCCATGCCGCTGCCTGATCAGCCCTTCCATATTCATTGGTTCTTGGTGCAGGTAAGGTGCTAGAGATATCTTTCAATTCCGATTCAATGTAAGCAAATAAATCGCTGCGTTTTATTTGCTTTGGCAGCGCAGAACCCACAGCATCTTTTTCTGTGGCAAAAGATGGATTTCCAAAACAATCCATTAAAACCCAATACTGAAAGGCTCTTAAAAAACGGGCTTCGGGAATAAAGGCTTTGATGGAATCGGCAGATTTCCCGGTAATTCCTCTGCCTGATAAATTGGCATCAGAACATTGCCTGATAAATTCATTACACAACAAAATCTGGTAGGCTGAACGTACATACAATCCTTCAAGCATCGGGTTGCCTGCAGCCCAGTTCAGGTTATGAAAATCGTGCAAACCGGCATCTGTATTACCATTCCATGAAGCATTATCTATTGCTTCGTCGGTGCTTAATTCCTGCACATTCCAGAACATACGCATAAAATCAGAGTTACCTTCATCAATAGTTTGAGTGCTGATGTCAGGTTGGCCGGAAGGGCCGCCATTACCCGTTAAGGCAAATGCGCCGTATATTTTTGCAAATCCCTCTCTGTATCCCTGAGGAGTTGCATAGGCAATATCAACTGTTACGCCGTTTGTTGGTTTTAAGTCCAGAGTTTTTTTACAAGATGTAAAGCTTATAATAAACATTACAGAAACCAATCCCGCTACACGAATATTTTTTTTCATATTATGCAATTGTTATAATTAACAGATTAAAAATCAAGTCCTGCACCCAGCAGGAAAGTTCTTGGCCTGGGATATTGATTATTGTCAATACCGCCGTTCAGTTCCGGATCCAGACCCTTATATTTTGTAATGACAAACACATTCTGCACGCCTGCATTCAGACGAAGATTGACATTACTCCTTATTTTACCCACATTGTAACTTACGTTTATGTTGTCCATTCTTAGGAATGAAGCATTTTGCACATAGTAGTTTGACTGATAAAAGTAGCCGGTACCTTGGAAATTTGTATTTAAAACATCAGAGCTTTGATTGGATAAATAACTCGAAAACAGAAACTTACTTATCGCACCGTTGGTCGCCACATTGTTAAACAAGTAATTTCCCGTGTTGGCGCGCATCGTTAAACTGGCATTCCATTTTTTAAAGCTAACATTTGTGCTAAACCCAAAGAACATTTTCGGATCGCTTGATTTAAAGAGATACAAATCACTATTATTGATTTGACCGTCACGGTTAAAATCCTCGTATAAATTTTCAATAGGTTTACCTGTGAACTGGTCATATATCTGCTTAAACACAAAATAGGAGCCTCTGGGATAACCTACTGCATTGGCCTGCACACCACCCAATCCACCTATACCTGCAACCTGATTAATATAATTAGGATTGTCGTTGAAGTCCAGCTTCGTAATCTTGTTTTTGTTATATGTCATGTTGAAAGAAACATCCCAGGTAAGATTTCTTGACCGCACCGGTTGAATAGTTGTGCTGAATTCAATACCCTTATTTTCCATGCTACCTATGTTAGCAACAATTGTGTTGCTGAAATTGGTAAAAGCAGGCTGTGTAATCTGGTTCAACAAGTCGGTGGTCTTCTTGTAATACAACTCTACGCTACCCGATATACGATTGTCTAAAAAGCCATAGTCAAGTGCTAAATTTGAAGTAGCTGTTTGCTCCCATTTACGGTTCGCATAATAACCTCCGGGCCGATACATTTGATAAAAATTATTTCCAAATTGGTATTCCGCTTTTACATCACTCAATCCATAATAAGAAATATAATCATAGTTACCAATGCCCTCTTGCTGACCGGTAACGCCATAGCTTAACCGAAGTTTTAAATTAGAAACTGTACTTGAGTTTTTAAAGCCCGTCATATCCTTTACGCTAAGTGCAATAGCTGCGGAAGGGAAATTACCCCAGCGATTTTCAGGTGCAAATTTCGACGAGCCGTCTCTGCGGAAAGAGCCTGTTAAAAATAAAATATTGTTGAATGAGTAATTGATACGTCCCAAAAAAGACAATATCCTGTTTCGCGGCTTGTCAAAAGGATATTGCGGGTAAGAGGTAACCGCAGTATCATAAGCGTAGGCTTTAAAATAATAATCAGTTCTTAGATAATCCTGGTATTCCATCCCTGCTGTCACTTCTACCCGGTTCTTTGGATCAATGCTTTTTACATAATTTAAATAAAAGTTAGCATAAGAATTATTGAGATCGGTTTTATATTGGGTTCTTTGACCGCTATGCACAGTTCCGTCGGCAGAAGTATAGGATTTGTATGTTGACGCAGCGCTATCATTAATGGTAACATTTCCGGCGCCTCTGGAATAATCATAACCTACATTTGCAATTGCGTGCAAATCAGGAAAAAAATGAAGCTTATAGTCAATTGCTACATTTGCAATCAACCTGTTGGTATTACTTACATCCCTTTTTTGCATCAACAATCCAAGCGGATTTTTTGGAGAAAGAGCAGCTAGTCCTGTGTTTGTATTTGATGGATCCAATCGTTCCCAATAACCACCGAAATTGCTCTTTTCTGAATATACGGGCTGTGTCGGATCGAATTGATTAGCGCCCCATATTGCATCTGTATTGGCAAAACGACTTTTTGAAAACGACCCTCTCAGGTTAACGTCAATCTTTAAATAATTATTAAACAAAGATGGACTCAAGTTTAGACTTGTGCTTATCCGCTGCAGGTTTGATGTTTTTAAAATTCCACTTTGATTTAAATAACCTGCCGATAAGCGATAGGGTAAATGATTTAATGAACCCGAAACGCTTAGGTTGTTATCACTTGTAATGGCTGTTTGATAGATTTCTTTTTGCCAGTCGGTATTGGCATTACCCATCAAAGCTTTCTGTGCAGCAGTGCCATAAGTATTTACTAATGTTCTGAACTGATCTACTGATAACGAAGGAAACTCCTTCACCAGCTTACCTGCCGATATTTGAGAAACAAATGAAAATCTTGGTTTGCCGGATTGACCTTTTTTTGTAGTAATGATAATGACACCGTTAGAAGCCCTGCTTCCATAAATTGCTGTTGCCGATGCATCTTTTAAAATAGTGAAAGAGGCAATATCATTTGGATTAATTAATGACAACGGATTGGCTACACCAGGTATGCTTGAATTGGATAACGGCATACCATCAACAACAATTAAAGGATCATTGCTGGCATTTAAGGAAGAGCCGCCCCGAATTCTGATTGTGCTTCCCGAACCAGGTGCACCATCATTAGGTGTAATGGACACACCAGCAGCCTTACCTGCTATTAACTGCTCAGGAGTAGTGATAACTCCCCGATTAAAATCTTTTGCACTAATAGCTGTTACAGACCCTGTTAAATCTTTTTTACGAGCCGTACCATAACCTATTACTACAACTTCGCTCAAAGCAGTATTTGCTGTTTGTAAAGTAACATTAATGGCGCCATTACCGATTGCTACTTCACGGTTACCATACCCAACAGAACTAATTACCAGGGTGGAAGCTGTGGGAGCAACTTTTAGTGAAAAGGCTCCATCTGTTCCTGTTTGTGTTCCCGTTTTGCCTCCCTTCACCACTACAGATGCATTGGCTACCGGGCCACCTGCAGAGTCTGTCACCTTTCCGGTAACTAATCTTTCTTGCGCAAACACTTGTCCTGCAAAAAGAAGTAAAGGCAGAACAATAGCATAAAGCAGTTTCTTAATGGTCATGATTCTATTTTTAAAATAATTGTGGTGTAAGAGTTATAATTGATTAATCTATAAAATGGCTGTTGAAGATGAATGAGCAATCGTATGGTATGAAGTAATAGTTAAGACAACTTTTATTGCGATATGATGCACTCACTTTAATTTTAATAAAAATTCTACTACTAACGCTGAATGACAAACTGCTGTACAAAAGAACTTTTAGCAGTTTCTACTTTTATCAGATACATACCGGCAGCAAGGTTATTAACATCAACAGGAATGGTTGTGCCGGCACCTGACAGGGTATAATTCTTAAATACCCTGCCGCTTACATCTTCAATCTTTATCATCATTGCAGACTGCACCGGCTCATCTAATGTCAGGTAAACTGTTGAACCTTTTACAGGGTTTGGATATAAAGAGAAATGTGAACTTGAGGCAGATGAATTTATGACAGCCACATTTGAATAACTGTATTGTCCATCAATATCTGTCATGCGCAGCCTGTAAAATATTTTACCAGCCGCTTTTACTGCAAGTGGGTCTCTGTCTGCATAATTGTAATTAATCTCCCCGGTTGCTATATTTTTTGCAGCAACAGTTGCTACGCTGTTAAATACATTGCCGTCAAATGAACGCTCAACTGTAAAATTCTTCACATTCACTTCATTACTTGTTATCCATGCAAGAGCAATGTTATCTGTGTTTCGCCTGCCGTTGAAAGATAAAAGTTTTAGCGGAAGGGCAACCTGCCTGTCAAGGTAAACATGATATTCACCTGGCTGCAGCACAATGCTTTGGCTTGTTGATGAAATATTTATGGGTGTACCTTCTGCACCGTTCAATCCCGAACCTGTGCCGTTGCTCAAAAAGCTATACCATGTACCGGTTGATTGAAAAGTAACAGTACGGGTTTGTGGTGTGACATCAAAATTGGCAATTACAGTCACTTTTAATCCCGTACTAATTGAATCTGCAATTTGAAAGCGTCTAAACAAACCACCGTTATCATAAAAATCATAGCTGAACGTGGTATTGTTGAAAACCCCAGGATTTTGAAGGCGCAAATGAATCAATTTGGAATAGGCATTCCACAAATTAAGGCGGTTAGGATCCTGCATGTATTCCCAGTGAGGAGCTTTGTCATTTGTTCTGCCGCCATTAGAATTGATCGAGCTGTCATATCCTCTTTCTCCAAACTGCCATATCATTTTAGGACCTGGCACTGTAAAAAATACGGCTGCTGCCCCGGCATTTCTTTGCAATGCAGTAGGAATATCTTTTACATTATAACTGCCCGAACTGTTGCCATAAGCTTCATTCTTAAACATTAAGCGTTCTTCGTCGTGGCTTTCCATATAGCCCATTTCTGACGGAGTTGTAAATGCTTCTTCGCCGCTGCTATATACAATTTTAGAAAAATTTGAATTGTCGGTATAACCCATAGTAGCCTGGTTATATGCAGGATTATTATTACCCCACAACATAAATCCGTGTTTGGCATATTCCTGTTCTTCGGGTCTTTGTGTTCCCAAAAATTCAAGAATCATATAGGTGTTAGGATAATTTAACTGTATAGAATCATAGTACCGCTCCAGGTTAGCTACACGGCTTGCATCGTAATCTTCAATAGAGCCATTGGCAACAGGACACAAATCGTTTACCTGTGTACATTTTTGGGTAAATCCTTTTCCTCCATCTATTCTGAAACCATCGACTTTATATTCCGAAAGCCAGTATTCCAAACTGCGCTCTACCAAATATTGAGTAGCCGATGATTCGTGGTTCAAATCATATTCATAATCAAAATAAGGGTGTGGAGGAACAATATTAAGCCATGGATTATTAGTGGCAGGACGGTTCTTTGCTGCGTCCCAGTACAATTTACCCTGCGGAGCAACTTCAGCTTCCATTTGATTGTATACAACATCCATTATTACCGCAATGCCATTTTGATGACACAGGTCTATAAATTCCTTGAACTTATTTTTTGTGCCGTAATATTTATCGAGGGCGCAATAAAACGTCGGATTATAACCCCAGCTATCGTTGCCGTTGAATTCATTTACAGGCATCAGCTCAATAGCATTTATACCAAGACGTTTAAAATAGCTAATCGTATCTATCAGCATCTGGTAACTATGCGCATCTCCAAAATCACGAACCAATAATTCATAAGTGATTAGATTGCGTTTATCAGGCCTGGTAAAATTGATAGCCTGCCAATTGTACGTAGGCTGGCAGGTCTGCAACACACTCATTATCCCGTTTTGAGAGGCAGATACATTTGCGTTGGTCGGGTAAGGTTTTAAATTGGGATAGGTTGCTGAAGATATATATTGGTCGTTATACGGATCAAGCACTTTTTCGGTGTACGGGTCTGCAATGTAAATCGAATTGTCTACCACATAATTGAAAGCATATTCTGTACCTGCCACAAGATTGGTTAGAGTGATCCAGTAATAATTTCCATCAGGGGTTTTGTTCATCTGGAATGCTGGTTTTGGCGTCCAGTCACTGCCGGCAAAATCGCCTACTACTATTACATTGGTTTTATTTGGGGCAAATAATACAAGAGTGGCCGTGGTGCAATCTGAGCCATAATTTATTCCCTCTCTTACTCCTGCCGGCAATGGAGCAACTGTAGTTTGCGAAGTAACAAAAAATGAAGTAGTATCGTATTTGGTGCCATTTGCATTGGTTGCCTGTGCAATAATAGTTTGTGTTCCGTAACCGGTAATGGTGGGATTTGCGCTTATAGAAGTGGCGTTTGCAGCAGTTGCAACCTGAGTGCCGTTAAAATACAGCGTTAAAGCAGAAGCCTGGCTCGATTTAGCAGTGATGGCAATATTATCACCAAGAGTTTTATTGATCGCTTCAGCAGTGGCAACATACTTCGGTTCTCTGAATGGCTGATCTAATCTTACATACAATCCGGCATCGTACACGGGAACATACATATCGCTGCCATCGGTATTACGCTGCACTTTGCTACCGGCACCATTTCTAAAAAGAATAGCAATCTTCTGTATTTTTTCAGTTGCATTCGTTACATTATAAAAAGCCCTTAATCCACCAGTAATAGTAAATTTCCATTTGTTGCTGCCGAGATAAGTGCATTGAACCGTTGGGGAAGGTGTAGTAAAGCTTTGATACTTTACATATCGCCAATCTCCTGAATTTTTACTGCTGTCTGTAATAAGACCGGTATGCACATATACATCCGAAGTATTTGCATAATCTTTCAGCCCCTGATTTCCTTTAGTTGCATCAACAGTAATTTCGATGGGATCAGAATTTCCTTGTATAAAATCGGGAGACCATGTAAGTAGCTGACTTTTAGCGGCGACAACGCACACTAAAAAAAGGAGTGTAAAAGTTATTCTCATGACAAGGGGGATTTCGTTAGATACACTTTTTAAATGTGTAAATTATACACAATATTAGCAAATTTTTGAAACTGCGAAAAAAATGTTCACCGATTTTAGAAAAAAACGAATATTTTTTTATAGATGGATGCCACCAAAACCATATAATGCGGGAACAATTTATTTGTCTTATTTCTGCGATTTCATCGTGTTCTGCGAGAGATGTTTATTAAAAGTCAATGGCAAACCAATTGCGTTTGTTCTTTTCGTATTTCTCGAAATTAAACTTGTAAAGCTTGCCGGGACGGTGAGGAACATTGTTTTCAAATTCATCCATATCAACCAAAAAATCCATTGTAAAGAATTTCTTTCTAAAATTTCGCCTGTCCAGCTCTACTCCTAAAATAGCTTCATACAGGTTTTGCAATTCTCTCATTGAAAATTTCTCAGGCAGTAAATTAAATGCGAGGGGATGTTCCTGTATTCGCTTTTGCAGCCATTGATAGCATTCGTCAACAATCATCTGGTGATCAAAAGCCATGTTTGCCAGGTTCTTTACTTTGTGCCAATGCAGTTCGTTATCATATATCTTCAACTCATGATGCCGTATATTCAGCAACGAGCAGTAGGCTATTGTAATAACCCTTCCGCCGGGATGCCTTTCGGGGCCGCCAAAAGTTTTTACCTGTTCCAGAAAGACGTCAGTCATACCGGTTCTCTGTTGCAAAACCCGGTAAGCGGCCTGTTCCAGCTCCTCTTTTTCACCTGCAATATCACCCAGTAAAGACCATTTGTCTTCAAAACATTGCAGGTCGCTTCTTATCAGTAATACTTTCAATTCATTTTCCTCAAAACCAAAAATGACACAGTCAACCGTTATCGGAACCGAAGGGTAAGAGGCAACCAATGCTTTTGCGTCGGCAATCAGGGTTCCATTCCGCCTTCTGTAGAGAGGGCTCACAACATCCGTTTTATTCATAAGGCATTTATTTCTTACTTCTGTGTTCAATCAGCAACCGAAAAACCGGATGTTAAAGTAAATCTTTTTCTTAGTGTAAAAAATACATTAATAATTTTTTGGGGTTACCAGCATTGTTTTTCATGGCAACATTGTTGCGTCGCACACTTTTACTGAAGGTACTTACTTCGGCAAAAAGAGTCGTCATTGCGGGGAGGAACGACCAAGCAATCCCCTTCATTTAACTGTGTGCCAATAAGCTATATGATGGATTGTACTGATGAAAGAAAATCGCTTTTTTACCCTGGCTTATGAATACGAGACTGTATGAAACCTTCATTCCTCTGCTATCTTGTTTGGTGCAAGATGACAGATGTTTGTTGACAGATGACAGAATGAAAGTTACCAGTGCGATGGTCAAGGTGCATTTCATGTTCGCGTTTTATTGATCGAACAGTATTATAGGCGGTGGAGAATTGAAGTAGTAAAATATTATTCCCAACCATTATCACTTTTAACCAAGGTCATAGATGCATAAAGTGTATCGATAATTTCTCCTTTCTTCACTTTTTTAAAAAAATTGACTCTTCTTAAAACCGGGATCTGCTATTGACGTATCTATGTACTCTAACTTACCCACAGCATTCTTTCTTTCCATCAGATCTTTATTTGCTTCCCGAACTGCAGCGTATTCGATTAGACAAAAAGGAAGATTATTCTTTCGTGATTCTGATTTTTGTATAATTTTTAAATTCACATATCTAAACAAGCTGTTTGCTGAAGGATTTACAATCCTGTTTAATTTGTGAAGCGCATCACTTTCTGTTGGAGCACTTGAACAAGATGCAAAAAATAGTAGTGCCGGAATCAAATATTTTACCTTTTTCATACTGTATTTTAGTTTAAATGTTTATTCAATTTATAATCTTTAAATCGTCTCTAACTGCAGAACCAAAAATTCCAATGGTATGAACATGAAACTTTTGAACTAATTCAGGCTTTAGCTGTTGTAAAAATTTGCTTTATGTTATCAAGTTTATTCACATTTCAAATATAAGGAAAGACCGCAATCGTATTGCTCATAACTTACAGGGTGCGTCCCAAATTGTCGCAAAGGAAAAAGCTCCATGAAAAGATATCG
>CAXUMK010000089.1:0-2154 GCA_964251885.1 uncultured Segetibacter sp.
AGCCGGTATTGTTGGCAGAAGTTCTAAGTCCAACTACAAGAAGCTTTGATATTGTTGACAAATTCATTGATTACAGAACTATTCCCTCGCTTGAATATTACTTACTGGTAGAACCTGATTACTGCCACGTAACCCTTAATTACAAAACCCCGGAAGGAGAATGGTTGGCTGAAGTTTTTAATAAAAAAAACCTGGTTGTTGACTTGCCCAAATTAAACATTCAACTGAGTTTGGAAGATATTTATTCGGGGGTGGAATGGGAATGATATTACCAATGTCATTTACAATTCGGGCTTTCTTCTATTATAGTTGTCAAGGGATAGAAGCGACTCCTTAGCTTGTCGAATGAAGAATAAAAAGTACAAGAGTGCGACGCAACGGCTGTCTCATAGTAGTAATTCGGCCTGGTTCAAAAAAATCTACTCACTTTTTTATTTCTTGCGCAGTATACAAAATTTATCCCCAACAGAGTTTCTACACAAATTAGCATCAATCCTGTAAATTCCGTTTCGACGAACAGCAATTGATAAAAAATCTGTTATCTTCAAAGTCAGATTTTTTAACCTAATTGTTTAATTGCTATGCCAGCCGATTCTTTACAGATTAACTCCAAAGGAGTTGCCCAACATACTTTCGATGCAATTGTTATAGGCTCTGGTATAAGCGGTGGATGGGCTGCAAAAGAGCTTTGCGAAAATGGTTTAAAAACGCTGGTTCTCGAGCGTGGCCGCAATGTAGAGCACAATAAAGATTATCCGACCGCAACAAAAAAACCATGGGAATTTAAGCATCGCGGCGAGATGACAAAAGAATGGCTGCAGGAAAATCCAGTGATATCCAAGGCTGCGGGATACGGAGAAGATACGGCTCACTTTTTTATAAAAGACCACGATCACCCCTACATACAGGAGAAGCCCTTTGACTGGATACGTGGCTACCAGGTAGGAGGTAAATCGCTTACCTGGGGACGTGCCTGCCAGCGCTGGAGCAACTATGAATTTACTGCTCCTGCCCGTTACGGATACGGAATAGAATGGCCTATCGGTTACGAAACCGTTGCTCCCTGGTATTCTCACGTAGAAAAATTTATCGGCGTTTGCGGCACCCGTGATGGAATAGATGCCATGCCCGATGGAGAGTATCAGCCACCTTTTGACTTCAATTGTGCAGAGGCACTTGTGCAGCAGACCATTCAAAAAAAGTATACAAACCGGCATTTGGTGCATGCAAGATGGGCTCATCTTACGCAGCCACAGCCGGTACATTTTCAGCAGGGAAGATCGCAGTGCCAGGCGAGAAATTTATGCATGCGTGGCTGTCCTTTCGGGGGTTATTTTAGTTCGGTTTCTTCTACCATTCCCTGGGCTAAAAATACAGGCAATCTTACTATCCGCCCGTTTTCTGTAGTGCATTCTATTTTGTATGATGAGCAAAAACAAAAAGCCATTGGTGTGAGAGTGATTGATACCAATACGAAGCATACAATTGATTTTTTTGCCCGTATCATTTTTGTAAATGGTTCTGCTTTAAACAGCAATCTTATTTTGCTCAATTCAACATCGCGCCGCTTTCCTGATGGTTTGGGAAATGATAGCGGCGTGTTAGGAAAATATGTCGCTCATCATAATTACCGGGCTTCTGTAAACGGCTTGTTAGACGGAATGGAAGACAGGTATTATTACGGGCACAATCCGACCGAGCCAATTATTGCCAATTACAGAAACCTGCATCAGAGGGATACCAATTATGTCGGCGGCTTTACAACTTTTATGGGTGCATACCGTGGAGGCATTAATGAAACGTCCTTACCCGAAACTTTGGGTGCTAACTATAAGGATGCTTTGTGCGAACCTGGCGGATGGCATGTGTATATGTACATGCAGGGCGAGACGATTCCTAAAGAAACGAACCGTGTAAGATTAAGCAAAGATCAAAAAGACCAATGGGGAATTCCGTTGCTGGTAATGTCGGTTGATTATGATGACAATGATGAGAAGATGATAAAAGATTTTTTAAAGGAAAGTAAAGATATGCTGGAGCAGTCTGGGGTTAAAAATGTAGAGCAGCACGACAACCACCAGGCGCCCGGCCTGGACATTCACGAGATGGGAGGATGCAGGATGGGAAAGGATCCAAAAACTTCGATGCTAAACG
>CAXUMK010000089.1:2164-2667 GCA_964251885.1 uncultured Segetibacter sp.
ATCACGAGATGGGCGGCGTACGCATGGGCCGCGACCCCAAAACGTCTTTACTAAACGAATGGAACCAGTTGCATCATTGCAAAAACGTATTCGTTACCGATGGAGCATGCATGGCAAGTACCGGCAACCAAAGCCCTTCTCTTTTGTATATGGCTTTGACTGCCCGTGCAGCCAATCATGCTGTGGATGAGATGAAGAAAGGAAACTTATAACATGCGCCTCAACATATCAGGCAAGGAGAGATTTTTTTGTTACCAGCCAATATCATTTATCAGCATTGGTTGCGACGCTCCGTTCAACTGTATATCGCTATAAAACAAAACTTCTTACCATAAATATTTACTGTATGAATCCTTATTCAACCGCATATAAAAAAGCCTGTATCGCCGGTATTTTTATTACAATAATGATGCTTACTGATTGTAATTCGTCAGATAACAAATCTGCCAATGGTTCTGCCGAAAGCGTGAAAGATACATCATCTGTAAAAAACGCCGGCTGGG
>CAXUMK010000089.1:2677-19390 GCA_964251885.1 uncultured Segetibacter sp.
TTCAATGGTAAAAGCCCCGACGGTTGGCACATCTATGGAAAGGGCAATGCCGGAACTGCATGGAAGGCTGAAGACAGTGTATTGCATTTAGATGCTTCAGTTAAAAAAGACTGGCAGACAAAAGGCGGCGGCGACCTGGTAACAGATAAGGAATATGAAAATTTTGACCTGAAGCTGGAATGGAAGATTTCTGAAGCCGGTAACAGCGG
Source organism: uncultured Segetibacter sp. (assembly GCA_964251885.1). GTDB lineage: Bacteria > Bacteroidota > Bacteroidia > Chitinophagales > Chitinophagaceae > Segetibacter. The sequence continues at coordinate 2,887 of CAXUMK010000089.1, forward strand.
AATTATATTGTATGTTCATGAAGACACTTCCGCATATAAAAATACATGGGAGAGCGGCCCTGAAATGCAGGTGTGTGATAATGAAAAAAATGAAGACGGAAAGCTTGAAAAACACAGAGCAGGAGATTTGTACGATATGCTGGTGTCAACATCTGCCAAAGCTGTAAAGCCCGCCGGCCAATGGAACGAGGTTGAGATAGTATCTGAAAAAGGAAAGCTTGATTTTTTTATGAATAACTCCCATGTCTTATCCACTACTCTACGGGATAGCGCCTGGCAAAAACTAATCAGCAACAGCAAGTTTAAAAGCATGAATGGTTTTGGAACCTATAAAAAAGGCCACATCGCCCTGCAGGATCATGGAGCGGATGTATGGTTCAGAAATATTGTGATTAAGAAACTGTGAACAGGATTGAGGGATTGGGTGATTTGGTTATTGAGCGATTTGGTGATTTCCGCCTTTGCACGTGTTCTTTACCTGCAAATTCCGTACTGCTGTGGTCTCCTTCAAAGCTTTGGTGCGGCGGGCTAAGGGACTTCGCATGTTGAGGCGAAGAATCGGATGCTATCACACATTGCTTTGCTATGAAGACCCCGCTTTGACATTAGCGGAGGAGCAAGAACCAGTGAAGCGTTCGCAGATTTTGCAGCTTCTCCTATTAATTGTAGCTTTTACATAAGCTTTGATGAAATGATATTATGCAAAGCAATAATTTTATATAATGAAAAATTTTTTTTCTGCTGTTAAAAAATTAAAGCCTGTGCATTGGTTCTATAATGTTCTGCATTACAAAAATCTTTTGCATAACAAACAAGCTTTTCGAAATTATAATATTCATAAGCCGTTATTTTCTTCTATTTCAAGCAAAGATTTTCCTGATAAAAAATCCCATGCCTGGTTGGATATCGGAAGTTCTTTAACGCTTGCGCCTAATCATCCCGGTTTTGATAAATTTGCTTCCAATATACAGGAAAAGATATTGCAATGGTCAGATAATGGCTATATGTTGTTAGAAGGTTTTTTTGATGATAATGTTGTTTTATCTGTTAATGCTGAAATTGAAAGAATAAGAGAGAAAAACCTGATTAAGCAAACACATGATAATAAACTTCCTTTTGCAAATCGAATTTCTACAATTATAAAAGAAGTTACTTATAACAGGCAGCTTACAGAGATTCTCTGTTTTTTGCTTGATAAAGAAGTTATTCCTTTTCAAACATTAAACTTTATAAAAGGAAGTAGTCAACGTGCACATTCAGACAGTATCCACATGACTACTTACCCTCTTGGCTATCTTATTGCTGCCTGGGTTGCTCTTGAAGACACTAATGCTGATAATGGCCCCTTGTTTTATTATTCTGGTAGCCATAAACTACCCTATTTACTAAATAATGATTTTAATGAATCCAGCAGTTTTTTACAACTTGGCAGAAATGATTATAAAGATTATGAAGATGTAGTTGAGGAGATTGTTGAAAAAAACGGGTTAGAAAAAAAGGTTTTTTACGCTAAAAAAGGTGATGTCTTTATATGGCATGCAAACTTAATCCACGGTGGCTCTCCGATTGTTGATAATGCCCTTACACGAAAAAGCATGGTAATTCATTACTATGCAAAAGATGTAATTAAATATCATGAAATATCTGAGCGGCCGTCTTTACTGTAAGAGTAATTAGGCAATAGAAGGCTTATATCTGTACTGATTTTTTTATCATTCTCAATACAGGCTTTTCTAAGAAGTAATGAATAATGTATGAAACTATGACAATTATAATCACAATAAATAAAATAGCAGACCGGTTCACATACTTATTCTTTTCAAGAAAAAATAATGCCTTTGCAATTAATGGTCCGTGGATAAGGTATATGATGAAAGAGGAATCTCCCAGCAGTACAAAACTGCGATGCACCGATATCTTGCTTCTACTTTCCAGTTGAACCATGCCTGTAAGAGTTAAGAAAGATGGCAGCCCAAACATAATAACATGTGATTTCAGCAACAGCGATGGAAGAAGAAAAAATAAAATAACTCCCAGCATTAAAAAGATAATTGAAACAGGAGTACTTATTTTTTTATAAATGATTGTTGCAAAAATTCCTAAGAAAAATTCTAAAACAAATTCATTGAAATAACCATAAATGGGTATCGATGAGATATAATTGTTTGTAACTGTGCTAATAAATGATAGAGCTGATAAAATGAATATCGGTACAAGCAAATAAACAAATTTTTTATTTACAATATATAGAGCCATTAAAACATAAAAGTATAGCTCATAGGGTAGTGTCCATGAGGTAACTAAAACATTGACATGGCTTGGAAATAATAAGAGAGTTTTTAGTATTTGAGGCGTAGGTAAATCTTTGAAAGTAATTATTCCTAATAGAAAAAATGCTAAAAGTACAATCCAGTAGAATAGATAGATACGTGAAAAGCGGATGACTAAAAAATGAAAAGCAGGCTTAATTCCTTTCTCAAATTTTGTTAAAGATTGAAACAATACAAATCCACTTATAACAAAAAAAAGATCAATGGCTCCATAACCATAGTCAAATATGTGAGATAAAAAACTTCCTGTTTTATGCCAGGAGTAAATCACATGGTACATAACAATATAAACAGCAGCAAATCCTCTTAGAAACTGAATACTTTTAAAATGCATATTTATATTAAAAAAAGAATAGCTTATTTCTATAAGTTTATCTATTCCATGAAGTTACCTACTTATACGACATTAGTCTCAATCGCAGCGACTATACAGTCTTTTCCAAGATACAAAAGCAATTACTAAAGTATCCGTTTACTGAACTCCTTTTAAGCATTCTTAATACGGAGAGTTGTTTGGGTAGCTAATAGTATGTACAAGCAATGCTCAGCCTTAATTCAACACTTGTTTCAGTTTAAAGTCATTGCAATCAGTTTCATTTTCTTATTGTTTTCCCTCGCTGGTTTAAGTGTTCCGCAGGACACTTAAACCTAAAATGGCTGCAGGACTGTGTCCGGTAAAATAAGGTTTGCTATCATTCAATTTTACTAATTAAACGAGCGGGAAGAAGCAGAAAAATGATTTGCCGCTGCAGTGTGCGACCCCGCAAAAAAAAGCGGGGCAGGCAGCAACAATGTGTAATAGTAGCAACCAGCTAAGTACATAAAAAATTCCAACTAAAAAAGATGTGATTTTTTGTTTGTTATATTCATTTTAATGACGACGGACCACTGACCATTGACCACTGACCACTCACTACTCCCAACTCCAACTCTCTCGCTGGCTTCAGCCCTCTGGAGGTGTTCTTTACCTGCAAATTCCGTACTGCTGTGGTCTCCTTCAAAGCCTTGGTGCGGCGGGCTAAGGGACACCGGTATATGTACAGCGGGGTCTCATGCTAACACACAAAGCCATGCTATGAAGACGTAGCTTCGAATAGAGAATTATCCATAATTAAAAAAGTTGACAAAATTTCAATTAGTCTTACATTTATTGGAACTTAAAATCTCATGTCAGCAGGAAGGCTTTGTCGTTTTTTTACTTTTTTACTTTTTGTATTTCCCCCATTCAAAATTTTGTTTACCCAGCAAACTGTTCCCCTGCATTTTGAAGCGCTAACAATCAATAATGGTTTGTCCCAAGGCCTTGTTACCTGCATAACACAGGATAAAAAAGGGTTTATGTGGTTTGCGACTGGTGACGGGTTAAATAAATATGACGGATATAATTTTACCGTCTATCATCACGATCCGCTTGATACCACTTCACTTGGAGATGATGATATAACTTATGTTTATGAGGACAGCCACGAACGGATGTGGATATGTACCCGAAACAACGGAATTGATTTATTCGACAGGGAAAACTTACAATTCATTCATATAAAACACAGCGGTGTAAACAGCCTATGGTCAAATAATACCTATAATATAACAGAAGACAGAAACGGAATATTGTGGATACGTACTTTAAAAGGTATAGACCGCCTGACAATCAGCGAAAAAGAACCGGTTGCTTCTGCACGAAACGATTTTTACTCAAGCCATACTTTGCGGTTCAACCATATTAATTTGCCCTCCACTGTGTCTTCTTTTGAAAAAACAGGTTATCCTCCTAAACTTTTTATAAGCAGCAGCGGCAATAAGTTCGTGTATACCTACAATGCTTTATTCCAGATTTATTTTAATGGCGACGGCCAAAAGTATTCGTTAATCAACCGGCTGCGATTCCCTTCTATAAAAAACTATGAAGTCGCCGACATTTTAGAAGATACTATTCGTCACACCTTTCTTATGCATAACTCAAATAGTGTCTATGAATTTCGTGATGACAAGTTTAACGATCCGCGGGTGATTTATACTCCTGTCGAATACAATGATAAATGGAGATTAGATAAAAAGGGCTTGTTGTGGATGAGTGAAAACTGGGGTATAACCAGGGTAAATACAGCATCGGGTAAATATGAAAGAATTGTTTCTGATAATGCTGAACTCTCTCATTTTGTAAAAGAAAAAAATTATTTTTTTACTGATAAAACCGGCGTTTTATGGATTGGAACCGCCGGATTTGGTATTTTGAAATACAATCCTGCCAAGGAACGCTTTCATACTATTTTACCTTCGCAGTATTTCTACAAGCTTTTTGAAACCAATACAGGCAAAATAAACTGTAAGGGATTTTTCAATCTTTCGATTGACAACAATGACGCTATTACGATGGATACTTTGCTGAAAGAAAAAGCGGTAAAGCGTTACTCCGTTAATTACCCCTCTGTCGGTTTTGCCTGCCAGGACCGTACAGGAAGTTTCTGGTACGCTTTAGATAAAGCTCTTATAGAATACAATCCTTCAACAAAAAAAATGCATCCCTATGCCTTACCTTCTTATTTAAAAAAATCCGCATTGTGTATTATCTGCGACAGGAATAATAATTTGTGGATGAGCGCCGATATGTATCTTGTAAAGTTCAATACATCTTCGAACTCCTTCAGTAAGTATGCGTATCCTTTTAAAACAGTTGGCAACGATTTAGTGCAGGTGATTAGCGAAGACGAAGATAAAGACGGCTCTTTCTGGTTAGGCACCACAAAAGGATTGCTTCTCTTTAATAGCAGAAACGCGAGCTGGAAATATTGGTATCATAAAGAACTGGACTCAACTACGATAAGCAATAACTCTGTTTTCTCCTTTTGTAAAGATGCCGCAGACCCGTTGCGGTACTTGTGGACAGGAACAAAAGGAGGGCTTAACAGGCTGGATAAGACCACAGGAAAATTTATATCTTTTACTACAAAAAATGGACTGCCCAACAACGTTATATACGGCATACTGGCTGACCAGCATAACAATTTATGGTTAAGTACAAACAGGGGTTTATGCGAGTTTAATCCTGTTACAAAAAGCATTCGTAATTTCGATGTGGATGACGGTTTGCAGGGCAATGAGTTTAACCGATATGCTTATTGTAAAACAAAAGATGACATCCTTGTTTTTGGAGGTATGAATGGCATTAACTACTTCAATCCCGATGACATCAGTCCGCTCAATCCTCCTGAAGTCGTTCTTACTGATTTCAGGTTATTTAACAAGCCGGCCAATTTCAAAGGCCCTCATTCTCCGCTTACAAAAGATATCAGCTTTACTAAAGAGCTTTCTTTGCAATATGAGCAAAACATGGTCACCTTGCAGTTTGCGGCGATGGATTATCAGAAGACCAAAAGCGTGCGCTACCGTTATAAGATGAAAGGATTTGATAAAGACTGGATTTATTCCGGTACAACCCATGAAGCTACTTATACAAATCTTGACCCTGATACTTATTACTTCATTGTCGAGGGCAGCAATTCGGATGGAGTTTGGGGCCGGGAGCAAATAAGCTTAACGATACATATTATTCCTGCATGGTGGCAAACATGGTGGTTTTACCTGTTAGCTGCAGTAGCTGCAGCATCACTTTTTTATGCGGTTTACCGCTATCGCATCAACCAGCTTTTGAAAATGCAGCAGGTGCGCAACGGTATTGCCAGAGACCTTCACGACGAAATAGGATCGTCTCTCAGCACCATTTCCATTTATTCAAAAGTAGCACAGCACCAACTGGACGGTGCAGCAGGAAATGCAACTTCAATGCTTACAAAAATAAGTGAGACAGCCAATAAAGTACAGGACGCTATGAGCGATATTGTATGGAGCATTAACACAAATAACGATGGATTGGAGAACCTTATCAACCGCATGCGGGAGCATGCCATACAACTTTCAGAAGCTAAAAATTATACACTGCATTTTGCACTTGACGAAACATTGCATCCTGTAAGGCTAAACATGGAAAAGCGAAAGGACTTTTATCTTATTTATAAAGAAGCGCTTAATAATATAGTCAAATATGCACAGGCTGAAAATATATGGGTTAATGTTACCACTAATGAAAGCAAAATATTCTTAAGAGTTAAAGATGATGGAAAAGGCTTTGATATAAACGAAAAAAGTAGATCGGGCAATGGTTTGCAAAATATGAAAAGCAGGGCCGCTGCACTTAAAGGAACAATACAGATTGTTTCTGAGAAGGGAAACGGAACAAGTGTTTATCTTAGTCTTCCCCGGTAGAGTTATAGCCTGTATTAGCTATTGCTGAATGATACCTCTGTGATTACATTTGTTATACATGATAAAGATTTCAATTTTTGACGATCACAAAGACCGAAGAGAAGCTTTGAAGCTTTTGATTGGTCTTGAGCAGGAAATGGAATGCACCGGTGATTTTGAAAACTGCAGCAATCTTACTAATGTTCTTAAAAAGGCTGTACCCGATGTGGTGCTGATGGATATAGACATGCCCGGGGTAAACGGTATCGAGGGTGTAAAGCTGCTGCATCAGCACTTCCCTGATACCCTTATTATTATGCAAACTGTATTTGAAGATGATGATAAAATCTTCAACAGTATTCTTGCAGGCGCACATGGATACATTCTCAAAAAAACACCTCCCGAAAAACTGATTGAGGGCATTTACGAAGTAGTAAACGGAGGCGCCCCTATGACAGCTACTGTGGCTAAACAAGTTCTTCGCTTGTTTAAAAGCCAATCGGGCAATGAAGTAAAAAAGACATTTGATTTATCTGACCGCGAAGTGGAGGTTTTAACGCTTTTGGTAAAAGGATTAAGCCACAAGATGGTTGCCGCTCAGCTTCATATTTCCCCATTTACCGTATCCAATCATGTGAAGAAGATATATCAAAAGCTGCATGTAAACAATGCTTCCGAAGCGGTCGCAATTGCAATTCACCAAAGAATTGTATAGGTTTTACTTGCACCGTAATTCAATTTATCCGGTAAAAAAATAGCCTGTTTTAGCTATTGCTCAATACCCTCAGTAAAGATAGTTTTACAAAAGATATTCGAAAAAACCCACACTCAAGCTTCACAGCAAATAATCCCAATATATCTTTTTATTAAGCCGGCAATAGTGCATTCTTAAGCATTGGTTGCGTCGCACTCTTGTACTTTTTGTTCATTAATAAGCTGAATAAAAACGACAAGTATAACAACAAAACTCAATTGCAATATAAAAAATCAACTCAATTCATAGCAAATCCTCAACTACGGATTATGAAAAATTTTTACAGTAATTATTCTTTTTTTGTTTCTGATTTACTGAGGGGAGTATATTTCATTCAATTGATAAAAGGAGATAAAAGATACCATTTCAAAATAATAAAGGAGTAAAGAATTAATTATTTTAATACAGAAGTCTATAACAATTCAAAAGCAAATCACCATGAAAAAAATACTTATTTTCCTTACTGTTTTTTTGTTCACCAACGTTATTTCACATGCACAGGTTAAAATCGGGGACAACTCAACCAGTATTAACCCAAAATCACTGTTAGAACTGGAAAGCACTACCAAAGGGTTGTTGCTACCCCGTATGACCAATACCCAAATTGCTGCTATGAGCGGTGTGCCAAAAGGTATGCTTGTATTCAGCATTACCGACTCGGCATTGTATTTAAGAAGAGATACAGGATGGGCAATGCTTGCATTAGGACCTGTGCCTGCCGAAAAATGGGCTTCCAGCGGCAACGATATTTATAATACAAATTCCGGTAAAGTAGGTATTGGCACAACTTTGCCTTATTCCCAGCTTTCTAATAATCCTTTTAACACTATTGGCAGCGATGGAGCCGGTGGAAACTTTAATTCGTTTTCGTGGAAGGGTGCACAGCCGGGGTACGTAGGACAGATTTATAATGCCGGTCCTGATGGCAACTCCAATGGGCTGGCAGTAAAAGTGGCTGCACAAAATGCAATTGCACTTGATGTAAGCAGTGGCGTTCAGGAAAACCAGGGCAATTCATTGTTAACAGTAAGAGGGAATGGTAATACAGGCATTGGCACCAACACTCCACAGGCCAAATTAGATGTATCGAGCACTACACAAGGTGTTTTGTTTCCAAGAATGAGTGCTGCACAACGGGCTGCTATAACAAGCCCTGTGATAGGTTTAATGGTATACCAGACTGATGGCACTAAAGGTGTGTATCATTTTGACGGCGCCGCCTGGATAAATCTTACCACCGGTTCTTCACCCGATACAGCCGGTTTTGCTTATTCTTCTGCATATAGGCTTACATCAAATTTTGCAGGCAGCAATACACAGGGTAATGTTGATGGAACCGGTGCTGCTGCCCGCTTTTACTTGCCTGCGGGTATAGCAGTAGATGGAAATGGTAATTTATATATAGGAGATAAATACAACAATATAATTCGTAAAATAACGCCTGCCGGTATTGTTACCACTTTAGCAGGCAGCGGCAATTTCGATTTTAGCGATGGGCAGGGCACTGCTGCAAGCTTTCGCGGCCCGCAAGGAGTAGCAGTTGACCGAAATGGAAATGTATATGTTGCCGATGTGCAAAACCAAAAGATTCGTAAGATAACGCCTGGGGGTTTAGTTACCACTTTAGCAGGCAGCGGCTCATCAGGTTCGGCAGACGGCACCGGAACTGCTGCAAGTTTTTATTACCCCACAGGTGTAGCTGTTGATGCGGGCGGCAATGTATATGTAGCTGATAAAAGTAATAGCAAGATTCGTAGAATAACCCCCTCCGGTGCAGTTACAACGCTGTTTACCAGTTCTTCTGAAGGAATAGCAGTAGACGGAAGCGGCAATATATATTTAGCCGAGGGTAGCGATATTATTAAAGCGACCTCTGCCGGTGTGAAAACTTATCTCACGGATGCGAATTCTGACGTAGCCTTTACTACTCCTGTTGGTTTAAGTGTTGATGGCAGCGGCAACGTGTATGTGGCTGATAAAGGCAACCATAAAATCTTAAAAGTAACCCCTGCCGGTGTAGTTACTACTTTGGCAGGCAACGGCACCGCAGGCTCCGGCGACGGCACAGGGGCCGGCGCCGGTCTTAATGCCCCCCAGGGTGTAGTGGTTGATGGAAAAGGAAATGTATATGTAGCTGACAGCGGCAATAATAAAATCAGGAAGGTTGTTGTAAGGTAAACACGTATAAGTGCACAGGTACGATATGGGGTTAAAAGTTATGCTACGTTCAATTGCTTGTCAAGATTTTTTTGGGCCGGACAGAGCTGCTGCTATGAAACCCCGTTGCGTCTCACTCTTGTACATTTTGTACAATATTGAGCATGGTACAGCAACTTTAGTAGTGCGGCAAATTCATGCATAACTAAAAATTATAAAAAGGCTGAATAACGGTTTGCCGTACAAGGAGGAATTTGCGTGTCGAAGCAGCAAATTCGTAACAACGATCTCAGATAAAGAACTAACTGCCGGTAACCAATAGAAAGAATTATTTAAAAAAAAACGACACCCAATGAAGAAAATAATACTACCCTTTTTAGCGCTTGTTTTTATTATTATTGAAGCAAACGCGCAGGTAAAAATTGGCGACAACGCCACAAACCTAAAATCAGCCTCTTTGTTAGAGCTTGAGAGTACCAATAAAGGGTTGGTATTTCCCCGTGTAAGTTTAATTGCATTAAACAGTCCGCAACCATTAGCGGCAGACATACTAACCGGCACGATGGTGTATAACGTCAACGCTGCATTACCAACCGGTACCGGCATATATGTGTGGAGCGACTCGGCCTGGGTAAGCTTTACCCGGTCCGGACAACAAGCCTTATCATTAATTAATCCTGACTCTGCAGCAACGCTCACCGGAACCTATGCTGCTGCGAATTCAAAAGGAGTATTTATCGCGGGCAACTATGCTTACGTTGCTGCAGGATCAGCCGGCCTGCGTATCATAAATATCAGCAATCCTGCAAATCCTATCCTTACAGGAACATACATCAACAACAACAACAGAGAAAGCAGCGCTGAAGGTGTTTACGTGAAAGATAATTATGCTTATGTGGCGGATTTTTACCAGGGCCTTATCATTGTTAACGTTAGTAACCCTGCCAACCCAACCTTTACAGGCACATACAATATAAACATAAATTTTTTTACAGGAAATGCTTATAGTGTATTTGTAAAAGGGAATTATGCTTACGTAGCTGATTACGGTTATGGCCTTGTGGTAATAAATATCAGTAACCCTGCCAACCCGACGTTAACTGGAACTGCAGCCTTTGCAGCCGCTGCCCTGGGAGTAGATGTTAGTGAAAACTTCGCTTATTTAACGTTCAATAATAATGGTCACGGCCTTTATATTATAGACATTTCAAACCCTGGCAGTCCCCCTGTTGTAGGCACCTACTCTACCAGTGCAACTTGTCGTGGAGTGCAGGTAAGAGGTAATTATGCCTACATGGCAAGTGATGTTGCAGGTCTTCAGATAATAAATATCAGTGACCCCGCCAACCCCATACTTGCCGGCACCTATAACACCAGCGGATCTGCTTACGGGGTATATTTAGACGGTAACTATGCTTATGTGGCAGACAATGCCGGAGGTCTTCAAATAATTGATATAAGCAGGCCAGCCAATCCTGTTCTTGCAAATACCTTCCCTACAAGCGGAAATGCCCATGGTGTTTATGTAAAAGACAAGTATGCCTACGTAGTTGATAATACCGCTTTGCAGGTCATTAAAATTCCGGAGGCGAAAAACATATTATCTGTAAATAGAGACATGGTACAATTGGGCGCATTGAGCAAACCGGTAGGCAAAGGCCTGGTAATGGCTGATGATAAAGGCGTATTGAGTAAATCAGTAATTAGTAACGGGTTGTTGACTGCCGATGCCAATGGTAATATAACCGCTACCAATGCTTATGTTACTACTGCAAGTTTGTCTGACTATGTGTTAGCCTCCACTAATGATACAATAAGCGGTAGTAAAACTTTTACAGCTAATATAGTTGCTAATGGAAATATAGGCGTTGGCACCGCCACTCCTTATTCCAAATTATCAAACACTGCGGGGAACACTCTTGGCAGCGACGGTAGCGGCGGCAATCCCCGTTCCTTTTCATGGGCGGCTACAGAGGAAGGGTATGTAGGGCAATTTTATAATGGCGACTCTGTTGGTGCTTATAATAATGGATTAGTTGTAAAAGTTGCATCTGCAAGTTCAACAGCCTTAGATGTAAGCCGTGGAACCACTCAGAATGTGCCTGGTACTTCATTGTTAACAGTAAAATCGAATGGTAATGTTGGTATAGGCACCAGCACTCCTTTTTCTCAACTTTCAAATACATCAGTTAATACATCAGGCAGCGATGGCGCCGGTGGCAACCCGGGTTCTTTTTCCTGGGCAGCAACACAGGAAGGGTATGTAGGACAATTTTACAATGGCGATTCAGTTGGTAATAATAAAAGCGGGTTGGTAGTAAAAGTTGCATCTGCAGCGTCAACAGCATTGGATGTAAGCCAGGGAACATCTCAAAGTGAGCCAGGTAATTCTTTGCTAATAGTAAAATCGGATGGAAAAGTAGGCATCGGCACATCGTCACCCTCTCAAAAACTGGATGTTATTGGAACAGTAAAAGCTACATCCTTTACCGGCGATGGCGCGACTTTGGCAGGCATTGTACATTCAAGCGGCAATGAGACAATAAATGGCGTTAAAACCTTTTCTACTACCCTTATAGCATCTGGTAATGTAGGTATTGGCACGCCTTCTCCTTCTCAAAAATTAGATGTTATCGGAACGGTAAAAGCTACCTCATTTACTGGAAATGGTTCTGCTTTATCAGGCGTGGTAACCCTAGCCGGAAATGATACTATAAATGGTGTAAAAACTTTTTCTTCTACACTTGTAGCTAACGGCAACGTTGGCATAGGCACAAACACTCCCTTTTCTCAACTTTCAAATACATCAATTAATACATCGGGCAGCGATGGCGCGGGTGGCAACCCCGGTTCGTTTTCGTGGGCAGCAACACAGGAAGGTTATGTAGGACAATTTTACAATGGGGATTCAGTGGGCGTTAATAAAAATGGATTAGTAGTGAAGGTTGCATCGGCAAACTCAACAGCGCTTGACGTGAGCCGGGGCATTTCGCAAAATGTACCGGGCACTTCATTGCTCACCGTTAAATCAAATGGTAACACCGGTGTTGGCACCAACAACCCAACAACTAAACTTGATGTAAACGGCTTTACCAAACTTGGCAGCAATGGACCGGCAATAAAAACCCTTGAATTAAATGGAACATTACCTTCTGTGCAGGGACAAACATTCATAGCCCATAATCTTACAGACGCTAAAATCATGAGTGTTTCAGCAATGGCTACGTCGGGTACAGACCAGATTCCCGCAGGTTTTGCATTTGGAAGTGTTCTTTATGGAGTTTATATCTACAACGGACAAATTGTATTACAAACAGGTAATTCGACCAGTTCGGCAAACGTGTATAATAAGCCTGTTCGTATTCTTATCATTTATAAAGAATAATGATTACAAGAGCACTTGTAAAGAGAAGAATGGAAGGAAACATATTTAGTATTTATTAAAGGTTGTGTGGTAAAGCCGAATAAAGGTTTGCCGTACAAGTGAGTGACACAACGATGCTGAATAAAATTACCAATGCCGGTAACAAAAAATATACATTCTAAAAACTACAATTATGGGTACTAAATTAATTTCTTTTTTGCTGTTTTTTGCTGCGACAGCCTTCGTTAACAAAGTAAACGCACAGCTATATAACTACGGTCAACTGTATGTAGACAGCGGCGTAGTGCTGTATGCAAAAGATACTTTTCAAAACAACGCTGCAGCTACTCTCATTAATAAGGGCACCCTAAGTGCTGCCGGAGCATTTATAAATAATGCAGCTATTAACGGAAAGGGTAAAGTGGTGCTGAGTGGTACATCTAACCAAAATGTATCAGGCACAGGTACCATCAGTAACCTTGAAGTAAATACTGCCGGGGCCGCTGTTGTACCGGGTAATATGCAAAATATTACCGGTACCCTAACGCTTACAGCAGGTACACTTACTGCTAATGCAGGACTTTCTTTAAAATCTACCGACAGTAATACTGCAAGGGTAGCGCCTGTTACCGGCGGTTCTGTTTCGGGTAATGTGTTTGTGGAGCGATATATTCCCTCCCGCCGTGCGTGGCGTTTAATCACGTCGCCGCTAAGCAATGCAAATACAATAAACCAGGCGTGGCAAAACGGCGGAGTATACACTGCCGCTATCGGTACATTTATTACCGGCCCCGGTGGCGGCAATGGGCTGGATAACGGAAATAGTTATTCTTTAAAAATGTATGATGCTGCCAGCCAGTTGCTGCTTCCTGTTATTAGTACAAACCAAAGTCTTTCGTCTGCAAACGGAAGCGCCGACAATAAGGGTTATTTTTTGTTTGTTCGCGGCGACAGAAATCCTGCTAACCTTACACCGCCAAATACAAACATAACTACCCTTAGCAGCAAAGGCAATCTGCAAACAGGCACACAGTCGTTTACCGCTTCAGCGATTGCAAATAATTTCACGCTTATTGGCAATCCGTATGCTTCGCCTGTTGATTTTAGTTCAGTTACGCGAAACAATCTTGCTAAAAGATTTTATGCATGGGATCCTTCTTTAAATACCGTAGGAGGCTATGTACTTGTGGATGATTTTTATAATACAGGAACATATAGCATTACGCCTGCAAGTTCGCAGACAAACATTCTGCAATCGAGCCAGGCTTTTTTTGTACAAACCGTCATATTAGGCACCGCTTCAATAGTTTTTAATGAAAGCAGTAAATCATCTGTTACTACTAATGTTGGCTTTAGAACTGGTAACGGCAGCAATGAAGTCTTAAAGACAAGTTTGTATTTAAAAAATACCGACACAATCATTCTTGCAGATGGCGTATTGGCACAGTACAACAACAACTATTCTAAAGACGTAAATATAGAAGATGCTACCAAAATTGGAAACATCAACGAAAACCTGGCTATTGCAAGAGACGGGTATTTACTCTCTTTGGAAAGAAGACCGTTGATTGATGACACTGACACTTTATTCTTAAACCTTACCAATACTACCAGCAGAAACTACAGCTTCCGGTTCGAACCATCCAACGTTTCATCGGTGGTAGCAGCATGGCTCGAAGATGCGTATTTAAAAACAAGCACACCGATAAGCATTGCCTCGCCAACTGCTGTTGATTTTAGTATGGCATCCAATACGCCTTCGGCAAATGCCAACCGCTTCAGGATTGTGTTTAAAACAAGCGGGGTACTGCCAATAAGCGCTATTGAATTAAAAGCATACGAGCAAAACGCAGGTATAGCGGTAAACTGGAGCATAGCGGCAGAAAGCAACATGAGTAATTACGAAGTAGAGAAATCAGCAGATGGTCAGTCATTTAAAAAAGTGGGCAGTGCAGCAGCAACAGGTAACAACAATACAGTAGCAAGCTACAACTGGTTTGATGCGGTTCCTTTCAGTGGCAACAATTTTTACCGGATAAAGGCCACAGGTAAATCAGGAGAGATGAGGTACAGCGGTATAGTAAATGTAAAAACGGGTAGTGCAAAAGCAGGCATAGTAGTCTATCCAAACCCTGTAGAGAACAGAGCGATCAGTTTACAGTTTAACAACGAGCCAAAGGGTATATATGTCGCTGAGTTATTTAATGCATTAGGCCAAAAGCTGCTGACAATAACAATAGAACATTTGGGAGGATCAGCGACACGAACCATACAGTTAGGTGCGCTGGTAAGTAAGGGTGTTTATCAATTGCACATAAGCAGTGACGATAACAAGATAACCCAGCAGATTATTGTACAATAAACATTAATTACTTATAAATTTAAAACCATGATAATGAAAAGAAAAATAATTACAGCAGTTTTATTAGTAGCAATGATGTACTGTGTGCCTCTTGTTTTACAGGCTCAACCTCAAGGTCCTGGTGGTGATCCTGATGCTGCAGGCGCACCATTTGATCCCAGCTTTTACCTGCTAATCGCATCTGGAGCAGGATACATTGCTAATAAGGGTTATCATAGGCGAAAAAAAGCTGAATTGAAAGAGCCGGAGAAATTAAAATGATAGTTCAATTAGTGCAAGCAGGAAAGCGTCACACTTTCCTGCTTCATTTATAATTTATAAGAGAGCTGAATGAAACTGTACTGCTGCATAGAATTAACAATAATAGCCACCATGATAAAAAATCAAGCAACCTTTTCTAATGTCTTTATATCGTCTTTTACAAATATGTATAAAGTCTTATCAAAGAATTTTGACATAGCTCATTTACGTAGATTTATTTGCCTTTTTGTTCCTATATATTATATTAATCATTTTGTCTTGAGTATTACAGATCCGGGATATCTACAAAATATGTCTTCCAACCTAAAGGGATCTCGAGAACTTATTGGGCCATTATCGGAATATGTAAATAAATTAAAATTATCAATATATCCCCACTACTATAGTCCTTTTATTGATAATTACCTCAATTACATTTCCTGGATTGATAGTTCTATATTATACACTTCCAATCTTATTGTTCATGCCTTTGGGTTACACTCTTTTGTAATCGGAAAAGTGATAAAGATCCCTGCAGGAGCAAGCGTTTGGTTATGGCCGCCGTGTACAGGATTAGGTATAATGAGTTTTTGGATAGCCTTTGTTTTCTCACACCGCTTGCATTGGAAGATTAAGTTATTTTGGTCTTTAACAGGAATAGTTATAATATGGTTTGTAAACTGCTGGAGAATTGCCTTACTATTAATGTCTTTACAAAATAAATGGAAAACATTCAAATTTATAGATCATCATGAAATGTTCAATATAGCAGCATATAGTGTTATACTGCTATTGATTTACTTCTTTAGTAAAAGATCACGAAAAGAAATGAGTTATAACTGAATTGGAAGAAGTCTTAATAAAATTGAGTGTATTTCAAAATTGTCGCTCCCTAAATTCGCTGAAGGTGGACTTGAGGAGAAAAATAGATGGTCAGAAGAAAGCTGAAAAATGATTTGCCGCTGCAGTGTGCGACCCCGCAAAAAAAGCGGGGCAGGCAGCAACAATGTGTAATAGTAGCAGCCAGCTAAGTACAAACAAAAAATCTCAACTAA
>CAXUMK010000090.1:0-3300 GCA_964251885.1 uncultured Segetibacter sp.
ATTAAGCATTGTTGTGTCACTCACTTGTACGGTATTTTCGCTATTCGGCTTTGCATTACTTGTCCCGTTTATGGGAAACTTATCCTGCGTATAAAACGTGCGGTTAAAGGGACACATTCGTTACAGTAATTAAAATCGGGTGTAAAAAGCTAACTGCAATACATTGTTTATAGTATACAACTCCCGATGCCTGGTATATTGATTGAGATAACCTATTTCTGCATCCATCTTTTTACTAAAACGGTAACCAATTGCTGCGTAAGCCCTGTTTTGATCAAAAAGATGACCATTTACTTTGTCTTTATTTTGGATGTTAATAAAAACCTCGTTTTGCAGTCCAATAAAAGGTCCTTTGGTAAAAACGGTATTGTGCCTGAAGGGAATAACTGCACGTGCAAAATACCGTAAACGTTGCGAAAAATAATGATCGTTAAGAGATGTGGTATTGCCAACAAAACGCTGCTCAAGTCTAAACCGGTGTTGTAATATGGTTGCCTTACCCAGTTTTTGGTTAACAATCAATTGCTGCCAAATGCGGCTCTCAGGCCTAAAAGTATGTTCTCCGGCTGCGTTTCTGCCATTGGTAGCGATGTAGGCATATCCCAAAGCCGCCATTTTATTACCAAAATAGTAGTTAACAGAAGGGCGCAGTAATGTGTTACGCAGGTAATCATATTTGTTGGCCGATCTAAATTGAGCATCAAATGATGCACCCCAGTGTTTTGAAAACCGCTGAGTATGGAATAATGCACCCCATCCCGAAAAATGATTCTCCTGCGCAAATAGTTTATCAGGCACCAAAAAAAGAGTAAGCAGTAACAATAGCAGGAACTTCATTTTTATCATCTATCAGGGTTAAATTTCCAAAAGTATCATTTCTTTTGTAGAAGTTTTAGCTTTTAGAATTATACGGGTGCATTCCAAATTCCCCCTGCTTCTACGGCGCAACAAAAGCAGTATACACTAAATGGTTGATTTTAATGCTTTTAGAAGTGGTGTATATATAATTGTTGCAAGACAAAAACGGCAAAGGAAAAGCTGCTATGAAAAGATAAAGTAGAAGTGAGTGACACAACCGGAGTTCCACAAATATATCCTGCTGGTCCAAAAAAGAAAAAGCGAATCCGGTATGCACACGATTTATACTAAGGCGTATAAAATGTGCAATACATTTTGTGAGCCGGGCTGCATTACTAGTATTTTACATCGTTGCAGTAGGATTTGTCTTTTTCTTTTCTTCCAGTGAAAGGAAAGAAAAAGATCACACTTATACACTTTGTTCAATTTTCAGCAGTGCACAATGACGCTGCATGATGTACAACTATGCAGGAATTATCATTTCTGCCTCCTGTCGGCAAACCTTTTCATAGACCACCAATGCTCGCACCAAAAGAAAACGTGATATGAAATGAACAGGTTAACGTTTAATTGCAACCTTAACGCTTTATTTTTGCACCTTTTAAATATTATAAGTGCCGCATTGCGGCGAGGTTTGTATGAAATTATTTCCTGAATCAGCGGCAGTACAGTTAGAGTTTGATAAAATAAAGGACTTGCTTGCTGAACATTGTAAAAGCGAGTTTGCAAAAAAAAAGGCGTCTGATCTTCGTATTCATACAAGGAAGGATTTTATAGACACTGAACTGCAGCAAACACACGAATTCAAACTAATTAGTCTCAACAACCAGTATTTCCCTTCGGATGTTTTTAACCTGTCTAAAGATTTAAAACTGCTTTCCATACCCGGAGCCGTTTTGGTTGGGGAGCAATTTATTCAGATAAGAAAGCTTGCGGTAAATATAGAATCCATTTTCAGGTGGTTTGATAATGAAAGAAGAACCGCTTATCCCGCACTTACCAAAGTAATTGAAAACACTTATTACGAGAAGGCAATCCTTGAAATGCTCGATGAGGTGCTGGATGAATATGGCAACGTAAAAGACAATGCCACTGATGGGTTACAAAAAATAAGGATGGGTTTATTTAAAAAGCGAAATGAGCTTAGACGGGTTTTTGAAAGAGTGATTGCGCGGTTAAACAAAGCAGGTTATGCAGCAGATATTGAAGAAAGCTTTAGCAACGGCAGAAGGGTAGTAGCCGTTTTTTCTGAATACAAAAGACAGATTAAAGGAATACTGCACGGCGAGAGCGATACAAGAAAAACAGCCTATATAGAACCGGAAGAGACCATTGAACTCAATAACGATATTTTCAGTCTTGAAAATGAAGAAAGCAAAGAAGTACAACGGATACTGAGAAAGCTGACTGCTGACCTGCTGATGTATGCAGAACTATTGAAAACATATCATTCTATAACCGGTGAATATGATTTTATAAGAGCCAAGGCAAGGCTTGCAATTGATATGAATGGCGAGTTTCCCTCGGTTGTTGATAAAGCGCATATTGAACTGGTGAATGCATATCATCCTCTTTTGTACCTGTATAATAAAAGATCGGGTAAGCCAACCATTCCATTGTCTATAACCCTGCACGATAAAAGCAGGATACTGGTGATCAGCGGACCCAATGCCGGTGGAAAAACGGTTACGCTAAAAACAATTGGATTATTGCAAATCATGATTCAAAGCGGTTTGCTTGTGCCGGTGCATCCGACCTCACAAATGGGCATTTTTAAACAGTTAATGATTCATATTGGCGATACGCAAAGCCTTGAGTTTGAACTGAGCACCTACAGCAGCCATCTTAAAAACATGAAGCACTTTATGGAAGTGGCAAATGGAAAAACCTTGTTTTTTATAGACGAACTGGGCAGCGGAAGCGACCCAAATTTAGGCGGAGCATTTGCTGAAGTGATCATGGAAGAGCTTGCTCACAAGCATTCATTTGGCATTGTAACCACTCACTACCTTAACCTGAAAGTAATGGCCAACAAGGTGCCTGGAATAATAAACGGAGCAATGGCTTTTGACGAGCAAAATCTGCTGCCTTTGTATAAACTCATTATCGGCAAACCCGGCAGTTCATATACTTTTTCTATCGCAGAAAGAATTGGTCTTTCACCTGTTTTGATAAATAAAGCAAGGCAACTGGTAGATGAAGATCATTTCAGTTTAGACAAACTGCTCAACAGAACAGAGCAGGATCTGCGTGAGATCGAAAAGAAAGAAAGTGATTTGCAGAAGCTGGTAAAAGAGAATGAGCGGTTAAAGAAAGAAATGACGCATGTGATGGACAAAGAACGTCACCGCCAGGAAGTTGAAATACTAAAGCACCAGAACCAGGTAACTGAAGAAAGAATGGCTTACCTGAAAGACATGGAGCGTACATTGAAACAGATCT
>CAXUMK010000090.1:3310-13058 GCA_964251885.1 uncultured Segetibacter sp.
GAAAGGCCGAAGATAAAAGCGAGCCAATTAAGCAAATGCACAATCTTCTGTTTAAGAAAAACGACGAAGTGCGTACCAATAAGCTGGCTAAAAAGGTGCAGGGTAAATACGAAGAAGTTGCATCGGACATAGTGGTAGGAGCCAAAGTAAAACTGAAAAAAAATTACCAGGTAGGCTCAGTAAAAGAGATCAGGGGCAAAAGAGCAATTGTGCAGGTAGGTTTACTGCCAATGAGTGTTGACCTTGCCGACCTGGTTGTAGTGCAGGAAAAGGGAACTGAAGGTTGATGTAGTCTTAATACATGATATTCAAAAATTTATTTCTTAAATCTTGTGCCCGTATAATTAAATGAAGTATTTTTCGTTTAGATATAAATAGTGTTCGAACAGCATATATTGCACACCAACCTATGATAAATACTTTTGTTGAAAGCATAGATTCAAAAAATAATTCGCTTCTGACTCTTACTAAAAAATTGTTATCAGAGGCGAATGGGGGTTATTTAATTGTAGGTTCTAATTATACGGTAGTTGCTGTAAATGCTGCTTACAGACAGTTTCATACTTTATTCAACGTTAGCGACATACTTCCCGGCAAGGTGTTAACAGATGCAGACTTTGCATCTATTCCCGAAACTTTTCTTTTAGATCTCAAAAAAGTTTGCTCAAACCAATGTGAAAAAGCAAATTTTCAAATTGATTACTTCGGAGACGCACAACTTTCTTTTGACATTTCTATTATACATTTAAACAGTGAGAAAGATGATTTTTCGGGAGCGGTTGTTATGATTCAAAAAAAGGAAATTAAATCTACTATACATAAAACGGCAGAGAACGAAGAACTCTTTAAACTTTTGGTCAATAGTTCGACCAGCGTTTACCAATTAGCAGACGCAGCGCTTATTTTTACGTATACAAGCAATTCAATAGAAAACATACTTGGGTTTTCTCCCTCTGAAATGTCGGGCAAAAGCGTTATCAGCCTTGTTCATCCCGACGATAAGGAGCATGTAAAAGACTGGCTGATAAACCTGCGCAAACAACCCGAAAAGTTACTGACAGCAGAATATCGTATAAAAAACAAGCAGGGCTCATATATCTGGATTGAGAATAGCGCCAGAAACATGCTTGCTAATGACAGTGTCAAAGCCATTGTCATGAACTTTAGAAATGTTCAGGCAAAAAAAATAGCAGATGATGCGCTTATACAAGCCGAACAAAGACTTTCGCTGCTGCTGAACAATACCGAAGAGTCTTTTATTATTTTAAACAGCCGGCTGCGTATTGTTACCTACAACAAAGCGGCGCAGGACAGGTCTCCTTTTTTTTATAACACCGATGTTCAGTCTGGTCTTTCTGTGCTCGATTTGATAGATAGAGACGAAATAGCTGAATACATCAGTTTATTTGAGCAGGTTTTTAAAGGAAATGAAATTGAAAGAGAATCAACCTTTACAGACGAGAGCAACAACCGGCATATTTACAGCCATACTTTCAGACCTTTATTCGACCCCCAAAACGACATTACCGGTGTTTTTATTACTTCAACTGAGATTACTGAAAGAAAAAAACTGACAGAGGAGGTAGCTCTTCATTCTGACCGGCTGAAAACTGCCCAAAAAATAGCGCGTCTTGGTTATGTAGAGTTAGACCTTAATTCGAAAAACTTTTTTTGCTCCGAGCTTTTTTACGAGATATTAGGTTTGCCAAACAATGTAGAAAATCTGCAGCAGCTATCAGGATTAAAAGAAATGGTACATCCTGATGATAAGGAATTTTTTCTCAGTGAAATCAGAACAGCTATTTCGCATGGTAAAGACTTCAATGTAGAGTTTCGTTTCAATTCACCAAATGGCAGTCATAAAGTTATTTTAATTATCGGCGGTGTAGAAAAAAACGACAGGGAAAAAACGTCTAAACTCAGAATTACTTTACAGGATATTACTGACAGCAAAATGGCTATTTTAGCCATTCAAACGTTGGAAAGCAAATTCAAATCATTGTTTGAAAACAGCATTGACGGGGTGATTTTATCCAATAAGCAGGGCGATATTATTTCTGCTAATCCTGCTGTTTGTCAAATGCTTGGCTACGACCAGGCCGAAATTACAGGTTTAAGAAGCTGTGATATAATTGATATTGATTTACCTGCTATACAGGATATGCTCAAAATTCAACAAACTGCCGGTTCTTATATTGGTGAAGTCACTTTAAAACATAAAAACCGGAATTATGTTCCGGTTGAGGTTACTTCCATCAAAATGAAGGATGGAAACAATCATTCATATTATTCAACCATCATTCGCGACATAACTGAAAAGAAAAGAATTGAAGGTGAACAAAAAGCTCTAACTGCAGAATTGCTGAAAAATAACCAGGACCTGCAGCAATTTTCGTTTATAACATCGCATAATCTAAGGGCGCCAGTAGCAAATTTATTGAGTTTGCTAAGCTTATATAACAAGGAAAACCCCCTTGATGACTTTAACCAGTTACTGATAGAAAAATTCGAAGAGGCTACCCAGCAGTTGAATCAGACTTTAAACGACCTGGTGAATGTGCTGGTAATAAAATCAAACAATAACATCGAACGGGAACCTATTCGTTTTTCTGAAGTTTTTATAGAAGTAAAAAAGAATATTGATAATTTGCTAAGCCAGGAAAACGGGGTTATAAAAGTTGATTTTTCTAAAGCGGATCTGATACAGTATAACAGGATCCACATTGAAAGTATCTTTTTAAATATGATTTCAAATGCCATCCGTTACAGGTCTCCCGACCGCAATCCTGAAATAAAAATCAGATCATATAAATCCGGAAGCTGGACTGTAGTTGATTTTTCTGATAATGGTCTTGGTATGGATCTCAAGCGATACGGCGACAGGCTGTTTGGCTTGTACCAGCGTTTTCACGATAATAAAGAAGGAAAAGGTTTGGGATTATACATGACCCGTTCGCAAATAATAGCAATGGGCGGAAAGATTGAAGTGGATAGCGAACCGGGAAAAGGTACTACGTTTAAGATATTTTTTAAATAACAAGATTAGATGGCCAAATTTACAGATGTGCTTTTAGTGGAAGACGATCCTATTACTATTATGGTTTGCGACAGAATTATCAAAATGATTTCCTTTGCAGAAAAAGTAACATCGTGCGAGAATGGTAAAATCGCAATAGATTTTTTGACAAAGCTGCAAGGCAGCCTGATACCCAAAATCATTTTTTTAGACATCAATATGCCGGTGATGAACGGCTGGGATTTTCTGGAAGAATTTGATAAAATCAAAGCCAACTTTGAGCAGCTTCCGCGTATTTATTTGCTTTCATCCACTGTTGATCCCGAAGATTACAAAAAGGCAAAAAAGTTCTCCTTGGTGCAGGATTTCATTTCAAAGCCTTTGAGTAAAGAGGCTTTACAAAATATTGCAGCCCCCTAAATCCCCCAAGGGGGACTTGGAAAAAAACCATTGAGTTAATTATATTTTGGTTACCGGCATTTGTTCCTGGATGGGTCATTGTTGCGACGCTCCGTTTATCGGCATATCGTTTATTTATCTTTCTTAGCGCTTCTTTGAAAAAGCACAATAAAGCTATACAAGTACAAGTGAGTGACACAACGATGCCTAATCGTAGCAATACAGTCCGGCTCATAAAATGTATCGCTCATTTTAATAAGGCTTTAAGTATAACTAATCAAAGTTCATTTGGTATTTTTACAGTAAAATGTAAACAGCTAAGTGTAATGTCAACTGTAAAAAATTACTTCTCACTCGTTAAGTTTTCTCATACCATCTTCGCAATGCCATTCGCCATGATCGGCTTTTTTCTGGGTTGGGCTTCTCCGCTATTGAAACCTGAAGCAAACAGGCAAATCACCTCCTTGTTTTATCATTCAGAAATGCCTTTTGAAAAATTCATTCTTGTCATCTTATGCATGGTTACAGCCCGAAGTGCCGCAATGGCTTTTAACCGTTACCTCGATAAGAACTTTGATGCTAAAAACCCACGTACAGCTATTCGTGAAATACCTGCCGGAATTATTTCTGCCAACAGCGCTCTACTGTTTGTGATCTTTAATTGTATTGCTTTTGTAGTATGCACCTGGTTCATCAATAAGATTTGTTTTTTCTTAAGCCCTGTCGCCTTGTTTGTTATTTTGTTTTACAGTTTTACAAAAAGGTTCACCCCGCTTTGTCATCTTATTTTAGGTGTAGGTTTATCTCTTGCGCCTATTGGCGCATATCTTGCTGTTACAGGAAGGTTTGATGTTTTACCGGTGCTGTTTTCATTTGCTGTTCTTTTTTGGGTAAGTGGTTTCGATATTATCTACGCCTTGCAGGATGTTGATTTTGATTTGTCACAAAACCTGTATTCTATACCTGTCGTTTTAGGAAAGCAAAAAGCGTTGCATGTATCAGAATTGCTTCATTTTGTAAGTGCATGCTTAGTAATAAGCGCCGGAATAATTGCCGGCTTTGGATGGTTGTACTGGGTAGGAGTGACTGTATTTGTGGGAATGCTGATTTACCAGCATTCAATCGTAAAACCAAACGATCTGCGAAGGGTTAATCTTGCTTTTATGACCGCCAACGGAATAGCAAGTGTAGTATTTGCTGTATTTGTGATAGCTGATCTATACTTTAAGTGAGAAGTAGTTAGAAGTAAGTAGTAAGTAGTTAGTAGTAAGTAGTTAGAAGTAAGTAGTTAGTAGTTAGAAGTAAGTAGTAAGTAGTAAGAAATCACGAAATCACCACATCACAAAATCACCACATCTCCAAATCACCACATCACAAAATCACCCTCTAACTTCTTGCCGCGAATATTATCCATAGATTATGGCTCTAAGCGAACTGGTCTTGCTGTTACCGATCCTTTACAAATAATTGCATCGGGTCTTGCCGGCATTCATACTAAAGACCTGGAAGACTTTCTAAAAGAATACTTCAAAAAAGAGCAGGTTGAGCTGGTCATTATTGGTCACCCACTCAATTTGGATAACTCTGATACACATGCAACACCACTTGTTCAGGCATTTATTAACCGGTTTAAAAAAGTTTTTCCTGCCATGCCTATCACCAAGGTGGATGAACGGAACACTTCTAAATTAGCGGTACAAAGTATGGTGCAAAGCGGAATGAAGAAAAAAGACCGGCAAAATAAAAACATGGTAGATGAAATAGCTGCAACGATCATGCTGCAGGAATATCTTAACACTATTGCCTGACTTTCATTTGGGTGGTTGCCTTATTTCAAAGTAATTTTGCCTCTCTTAAAACAGTTTTCTATTCATGATACTTCCGATTGTAGCGTACGGAGCGCCGGTTTTACGTAAGGTTTGTAAAGACATCACGCCCGATTATCCCGGTCTTAATAAACTGATCGCAGATATGTGGGAAACAATGTATTCAAGTAATGGTGTCGGCCTTGCTGCACCGCAGATAAACAAAGACATCAGGCTTTTTGTGGTCGACAGTTCTCAAATTTTTGCCAACCAGGATGAGGAAGACAAAAGGAAATATCCCGATGAGCCTGGAGTGAAGCACGTTTTTATCAATGCGCATATTGTAGAATTTAACGGTGACGACTGGTCTTATAATGAAGGATGTTTGAGTATCCCGAAAATAAGAGAAGATATTACGCGACCTGAGGAAGTGACAATCGAATATTTAGACGAAAACTTCCAGCCTCAAACAGAAACATTTGTTGGCATCACGGCCCGGGTGATACAGCATGAGCACGACCACATAGAAGGCAAGCTATTTATTGATTACCTGAAACCGCTTCGCAAAAAAATGCTCCAGGGAAAACTGAATGACATCAGCAAGGGCAAATTGAAAATGGAATATAAGATGATGTATTCGAAATGATAAAACAAACGCTGTTTTTTGTATTGGCTGTATGTTTCTTCCCAAAATTGTATAGTCAGGATACGACTATCATTTATCAAAATCATCCGATTACACTTGCTGAAGTTATCGTTAGAAACAACTTCAACATTCCTGCTTTTATAGATTATATAAAGAACGATACTACTTTCTACAAAGCTTTCCGTAATCTGCGGGTTCTCAGTTTTTCGTCTTATAATGACATTAGGGTAAATGATAAAAAAGGCAACGAAAAAGCTTCTTTGTCAAGCACAACAGTGCAAACCTATATGAACGGATGCCGTACCATGCAAACCCAACAGGAAAAGACAACCGGTGACTTTTACGATAAAAAAGGCAATTACAATTACACTACTGCCCAAATGTACGCAAGCCTCTTTTTTACCAAAGGCAAGGTTTGCGGTGAAACGAACATTGTAAAAGACCGCTCATTTTCTGTAAAAGGAAAAAGCGGGATGGAAAAACACAAGGAACAGCTAAAGCAGTTGTTTTTCGATCCGGGAACGAAGATACCGGGTCTTCCTTTTATTGGAAATAAAGTCGCCTTGTTTGATGAAGATGTAAGTAAATTGTATGACTTCAGGATTGATAAAAAAGATTACTTCGGGCAGGATTGCTATGTTTTTACCATAAAGCCACGCGAGGATCTATCATCAGGTGAAAAGAATGATATTGTGATAGATGAAATGACAACCTGGTTTAATGCAAAGACATTTGAAATTTTGGGAAGAAACTACAGCCTCAGCTACAATGCCGGCGTTTTTGATTTTGATGTAACTATGGAAGTACAGCTTGAAAAATTTGAAGACCTTTTAGTACCGAAAGTTTTGCGATACCGGGGAAACTGGGGAGTGATTTTTAAACAGGAAGAAAGGGCTTTGTTTACGGCTACGTTATTTGATTTTAAAAGGTAGAGATCGTTTTGAGCATTTTAAATTGTGGCATTTCCATCAGCTTTTCTACGGTGCAGCCAAAAAACGTTAGAATCAATGATTCAATTATGGTTTCCTCCTTGTAAGTTTCCCGCAAACGGGACAAATAGTGCATTACGAGATATAGAATTTGTAAAACATACAACCTTATTACCTTAGTAACACAACATATTTGCCTAAAATAACTAACCTTATTACCTTATATCTTCCATTTTAGAGTCTTCATGGATAAGGTAATAAGGTTTTTTCTTTCTCTTTTCTATCTGTTACTAAGGTAATAAGGTTTTTATGCCGGTATCTGTAACGCATTGCTTATTCTGTTGAATAAAGTTATAAAATCACTGCCTGTATATAGCTGTTGTTAATGTAAGGTGCTTTTAAAAAAAGCTCACTAAAGCTATACAAGTACAAGGGAGTGACACAACGATGCTTAATAGTAGTAATACTGTATGGCTCATAAAAGTATTGTCCTTTTATACAGCTTTAAGTATACCATAAACAAAACTTCTTGCTAAGTTCGCTTTTCACACATAATTTATTTAAGTACATTTTTAATAATCGGCGCTAAGAGAGCTACCCATTTCGCATATTGTTTTCCCGACGGATGAAGCCCGTCATTTGCGACAAGAGAGGGATCAGACAACGCTTCACGAGAAGCAGGGGTAATGTCTATGTAAGCGATATTGTGCGCTAAAGTAATCTCTTTGTTGATGGCATTGAACTGGTCAATCTCTTTTCTCACTCTTGCCTTATCAGATGATGGCACGAATGGAGTGGCGCTATAATCGGGTATTGATAAAACAAACACTCTTTCTGGTCTGTTGGCTGCCAAAGCAACTGATGTGTTTAATAAGGTTGTAAAATGAGGCCGGTAACTTGCGGTATCCATGCCCTGGTATTGATCGTTTACGCCAATGAGCAAAGTAACGATGTCAAAAGTGTGAGGAGGGTTTTGTGCACTGATGGCATCAATAAGGTTAACAGTTGTCCAGCCTGTAGTAGCGATATATTGTATTGAGTCAATATTGATATTGTTACCTGCAAGCATTTTAACTGTCTGAGCAGGAAAACGATCCATTTCAGATACACTTTGCCCAATTGTGTAAGAGTCACCCAAAGCAAGGTATCGCAATGCTGTAGAGGCGGTAGTGCCGGTTGTATCTTTTGCTATTGTGTCTTTTTTGATAGTTGTATCTGTAGCAGCAGTTGTCGGCTGATTCATCGTTTTTTCTTTTCTACACGAAAAGCAGGCAAAAATCAGAAAAAATAAAGGAATGGCAATCGTTACTATGCCGACTAACTTTTTCATTGTTTTATTTATTTATATACGGACTGTTTTTGTTAAATGTTTTTATTTAATATAAAAATATCAAGCCTTACTTTTGTAAACGTTTTTACAAAAATTTAAATAACAAAACCATGGCCGAAAAAATTAAAGTAGCTAACCCGGTGGTTGAACTGGATGGCGATGAGATGACAAGAATTATCTGGAGGTTTATTAAAGACAAACTTATACTTCCTTACCTGGATGTGGATATTAAATATTATGACCTTGGTATTGAGTACCGGGATGAAACGAATGACCAGGTTACTGTTGACTCTGCAAATGCGATCAGGCAATATGGCGTGGGCATTAAGTGCGCAACGATTACTCCTGATGAGCAAAGGGTTAAAGAGTTTAACCTGAAGCAAATGTGGAAATCCCCCAATGGAACGATTCGTAACATTCTCGACGGTACTGTTTTTCGCGAGCCAATTGTGATGAGCAATGTTCCCCGCCTGGTTCCTAACTGGACTGCACCGATTTGTATTGGCCGTCACGCTTTTGGCGACCAGTACCGTGCAACTGACTTTGTGACTAAAGGCAAGGGAAAACTGACTGTAAAATTTGAAGGTGAAGACGGAACAGTGCAGGAGTTTGAAGTTTACAATTTTAAAGGAGATGGCGTTGCACTAACCATGTACAATACCGATGAAAGCATCAAAGGCTTTGCGCATGCCTGCTTTAACCAGGCATTGATGAAAGGCTGGCCACTCTACTTATCTACAAAGAACACAATCCTCAAAAAATATGATGGCCGGTTTAAAGATATTTTTGAAGAAATTTATCAAAATGAATTCAAAGCCAAATTCGATGCTGCCGGTTTAACTTACGAGCATCGCCTCATCGATGACATGGTTGCCAGCGCTTTAAAATGGCATGGAAACTTTGTTTGGGCGTGTAAGAACTACGATGGCGACGTACAGAGCGATACGGTTGCTCAGGGTTTCGGCTCATTGGGTTTAATGACCTCTACATTGATTACTCCGGACGGTACTGTTATGGAGGCGGAAGCTGCCCATGGTACGGTAACCCGCCATTATCGTGAACATCAAAAAGGCAAGCCTACTTCGACCAACCCTATTGCCTCCATCTTTGCATGGACAAGAGGCCTGGAATTTCGCGGAAAGCTGGATAACAACCAGGAACTGATCAATTTCTGTCATGCTTTAGAACAGGTTTGTATAGAAACTGTAGAAAGCGGTAAAATGACAAAAGACCTTGCCATTACCATTAAACCAGATGTAGAAGCAGGTAAAGATTATTTATATACAGAAGAGTTTTTAGATGTATTAGACCAGAACTTAAAAGCAAAATTAGGTCAGTAATTTGTTGAAGAATAATAGAAATGCCGGGCATGTTTGTCCGGCATTTTGTTTTGGGGGTGAGTTGTGAGTTGTCAGTAGTCAGTGGTCAATGGTCATTTGAATTTTTTTACCGCCATTTCCTCTTTATTCAGCATCGTTGTGTCACTCCCTTGTACTGAAGATCTTTATGCGGCGAACTTCTGCAACCTTGTCCTAGTATTACGGGAGTGGTCAGTTGTCAGTTGTCAATGGTCAGTTGTCTATGATCTATAGTCTGTTGTCTGTCGTCCGTCGTCGTACTACT
>CAXUMK010000090.1:13068-19350 GCA_964251885.1 uncultured Segetibacter sp.
CATTGTCAAACTAACTTTTCCGCTTCCTGCTCTCACTTTTACGGGGATGCCGCCGCCATTCATTTTACCTTCCACTTCTTCTTTGTCTACTTTGCCGCTAAAATTTTGCAACGAAGGCACCGATACTTTCTGCCCGCTTAAACTAAGGTCAATGCCTTTGTTATCCGGAATTTGCAGGTCAATATTTCCGCCCGAGTTACTGATCTTAATATACTTGCCAAATTCCTTTACAGCTACGTCAATGCTGCCACCGCTGGTAGAAGTTTCAAGGCTGCACATCAGTTCGCTCAGCCTGATGCTGCCGCCGGAAGTGCTTGTTGAAAGTTCTCCCTGAATATTAGAACCACGTATGCTGCCGCCGCTTGTGTTGGCTTCGATGTTACCTTTCAAATCTGTAAGATCTAATGAACCGCCTGATGTTGATAAACGAAGATTGCCGCTGCAGTTTTCGGCGTGTATACTGCCGCCGCTGGTAGTTAGTTTAATGTCATCTTTTGAATTGACAACATGAATACTTCCACCGGATGTTCTGCCATCTGTCTCACCACTCACGTTGTCTACATGAAGGCTTCCGCCGCTGGTTTTAAAACTCTGCGAACCCGACAAATCTTTGAGGCTGATGCTTCCGCCGCTAGTTGCGAGGTCGGTATTTATATTTTTTGGAGCAAAGACTTTAAAAGAAATGCTCAAGCTTTTTTTCCAGTTTATGTTCCTGTCTTTGGTTTTGGCAATAGCAGATACTTTGTTATTGCTGACAGAAATGGTAAGGTCATAATTTTCTTCAAGCCTTTTTTTAATCTCTTCTTTCGATAAATTATCCGAACTGTTATTAGCGTGTACATATACTTCAACCCTTGCATCAGTGCTTACGCCTGCAACTGAAATGCTGCCTCCGGATGTTTTTACTTCTACATTACTGATTGTTTCATTTGTAAGCGATTTTACCAGGTAAGGCGTTTCACCTGATTTGTCTTGCGCAAATCCTGCAAGGCCTACGCTCACCAGCACAAAGCTGAAAAGTAATTTTTTCATTGTTGTTTGTTTTAGTTGGTAATTTATATTTTGATGTGAAACGTTGCTGTTCAGTTTTTGTTACTTTTAATTTATTACTTCTATACTTCACGCAGGGTCATTGTGCATGCTGAAAATTGATCAAAAAGTACAAGTGTGCGACGCAACGATGCTTAATTCATATTTAATGTCTGGCTCATAATATTCTTTTTTCTTCCCCCTTCTCCACTTTGTGGAGAAGGGTCGGGGATGAGGTTTCACTCCGTCCTCAAACTCTTCACCGGGTTTGCAATCGCTGCTTTTATTGCCTGAAAGCTTACAGTCAGTAATGTGATCATCATAGCGCCGAGTCCTGCTGCTGCAAAAATCCACCATGATATGTCTGTTCTGTAATTGTAATTCTGCAGCCAGTTGTGCATGAAATAATAAGACGCAGGCGCTGCAATAGCAAAAGAAATAACCACCAGCAGTAAAAAATCTTTTGAGAGCAATCCCCATAAGTGTAAGACGGTTGCGCCTAATACTTTTCTTACGCCGATTTCTTTTATTCTTTGCTCGGCTACAAAAGATGCCATACCAAACAGGCCGAGGCACGAAATGAAAATAGCGAGAACTGCAAAGAAGCTTACCAGCTTACCGACACGTTCTTCATCACCAAATTTTTTGGCGTATTCATCATCCATAAATTTGTAGCTGAATGGCTGTTCGGGATTAAATTTTTTGAAAACAGTTTCTATTTTAGCAAGCGCTTCATGAGAACTTACCAACGGATTTATTCTGATATCTACAACATTCTGCGCACCCTGGCTCATTACAAATACAGTACGGAAAACAGGTTCATAAGGAGACTGCATCACGATGTCTTTCATTACACCCAGAACGTGAAAAGGCTTGCCATCCCATTGTATTGTTTCGCCGACCGGGTTGCGCAACCCCATAAATTTTACAGCCGCTTCATTCAAAATCATCCCGGATGAATCAGTTAAAAAATCTTTAGAAAAATCGCGCCCTTCTTTAACCTTCCAGCCTATTGTTTTTCCAAAGTCAGGAGAGACGAACACAACGCCGAAGTTTCCCTGCGCAGACGGATCTTTCCCTTGCCATTCGAATCCATTGTCTACTTCATTTACATAAGTAGTTGCCGAAGATGACTCTGATACTTCCGAAACTGCTCCCGAATTCTTTAGCTCATTGCTTACTGCGTCAAAGTGATTGTGTATGTTTTCGGTAGCCATTTGTATCATCACCAGCCCGTCGCGGCTGTAACCTACGGGACGGTTTTTTGCAAACTCTATCTGCCTAAAAACAATAATGGTTCCGATGATTAAAATAACAGAAACTGTAAACTGCAATACTACCAGCACTTTGCGCGGAAGCGATGCAAACCGTCCTGCACGAAATGTACCTTTCAGCACTGTAACGGGGTTAAAGGATGATAAATACAAGGCCGGGTAACTGCCAGCAATCAATCCGGTAATAATGGTGAACACAATGCCTGACAACCAAAACAACGGACTGCCCCATAAAACAGACATCTTGTTGTCAGCCACTTCATTAAAAAACGGAAGTATTAGTTGTACCAAAAGCACAGACAGAAAAAATGCCGCTATTGCCACCAATAGCGATTCGGCGAAAAACTGTTTGATTAACTGTAGCCGCAAAGAGCCAATCGCTTTTCTGATACCCACTTCTTTCGCACGTTTTTCAGAGCGGGCAGTACTCAGGTTCATGAAATTGATGCAGGCGAGCAGCAACACAAAAAAGCCGATGACGGCAAATAACCTCACAAACTCAATTCTTCCGCCGGCATTTATTCCATTTTTAAACTTTGAATACAAGTGCCATTTACGCATGGGGTGCAGAAAAACCTCAGGCTTAAATGCAGCATCTGCTTTTGTAACGTTCCTGAGTTTGGCATCTTTTATTTTCGCTGAAGTCTTTTCTATATCAGCATTGTCAGCTAACTGCACATACGCCTGAAACGCGTTAGCACGCCAGGGGTTAGTGGCTTTTTCACCCCATACATTATTGTCGATGTACAATTGCCAGGGTGCAATAAACGTAAGCTCTTTAAAGTCGCTGTTGTAAGGCAGGTCTTCGTAAATGCCCGTTACTTTCACATCAAACTTGTTGTCAATTTTAATGACCTTGTTCATGGGATCACTATCTCCAAATAAGGCTTTCGCTGTTGACTGTGAAAGTATAATGGTGTGATTATCCTGCAAAGCTGACCGTGTGCCATTAAGCATTTTCAGCGAAAGCATTTCTGTAATTTGCGGTTCAAAATAATTACCGCCTTTGCTGATCTTCTTTTGGCCAAAAGCAAGAATGTGATCATACGTCCAGGAAGACATGGAGACATATTTGAAATCGCCGCCGTAACTTTTTTTAAGTTCATCGCCCAAGAGGTAAGGCACCGAAGTCTGGCTGCCAACCTCGCCGTTAAAAGTCTGGTTCTGCATTACCTGCGCAATGCGGCTGTAGTTATCAAAGCTTTTATTGAACGACAATTCGTCAAAAATCCATAGCCCGATAAGAATCGCTACTGCCATACCAACCGAAAGCCCCGCAATATTAATGGCAGAATATCCCTTGTTTTTAATAAGATTACGCCAGGCAGTTTTAAAATAATTTGTAAGCATATAAATGATGTATGATTTCTGATTTATTGATTTCTGATTCTCTTAAACTTCAAACTATTTTTTGTACTTCGCATTTGTTCTCTCTTCAGCATTGTTGTGTCACTCACTTGTACTTTTATCACCTTGCTCAGCCTCTTTGAACCACTAAGACACATAGAACACAAAGCTGCACAAAGAATAAAGCGTACAAGAGTGATCCTTTTCTTTCCTTCCACTGGAAGAAAAGAAAACGACAAATCCATGATTGCAACGATGTATAATTCATATTCTAATGTCTGGCTCATAATATTCTTTTTTCTTCCTCCCTTCTCCACTTGTGGAGAAGGGCTGGGGATGAGGGCTCTATTCATTCCTCAAACTCTTAACCGGGTTTGCCAACGCAGCTTTTATTGCCTCAAAGCTGACTGTGACCAATGCGATGACAACGGCTATTAGTCCGGCAACTAAAAATATCCACCAGTTGATCTCGGTGCGGTAGGCAAAGTCCTGCAGCCATTTATGCATGATGTACCAGGCAACAGGCGAAGCGATGATGAATGCAATAAGTACCAGTTTTATAAAGTCTTTTGATAACAGGGATGTGATGGCGGCAACACTTGCGCCCAGCACTTTTCGTATCCCGATTTCTTTTACACGCTGCTTGGCAGAAAATGCAGCTAATCCAAATAATCCTAAACAGGCAATAAGCACGGCAACAGATGCTGAAGCAATAAACACTTTGCCTAATTGCTGCTCGTTGAGGTATTGCTGATCATATTTTTCATCAGCAAAAAAATATTCAAAAGGGTTGCCGGGAAAAGTCTGGTTATACAAGTCTTTGATCGTTGCAATCTTTGATTGCATATTTTGGGCATCGGTCTGGATAGTGAAATAAGAAGACGAAACAGAGCCAAGATAAACAGTGGGTTGAATCTCTTCTCGTAATGACAGATGGTGATAATCTTTTACCACACCAATAATCTCATACGGTGTGCCCCAGTTTATCTTTTGACCAATGATATTTTGCTTTGTATCAAAGCCAAGCTGTTGCGCCGCCTTTTCGTTGATGATCACTTTTTTTACATTGTTCCAGCTTTTTTCAGCGTCATCTGCGCTAAAAGTATTTCCCTGCACAAAGCTTACTCCGTAGGTATCAAAAAAATGCTGGTCGCATATAAACATGCTATACGATATTTTCTTTTCAGCATCTGCAGCATTTAATCTTGCAATACCATTTGTATAAAAACAATACCCGACGCCTGGTGCATTGTTGCTGGCGGCATATTTTTTTACAAACGGCAATTGTGCAAGTGAGTTTTTAAAAGAAACATTTTTCTGGTGCTGGCCTTCGCTTGAGACTGTTGGTCCCTCCACCACGAGCAACTCGTTTAAATTCATTCCGAGGTCTTCATGCTGCATAAACTGCAACTGCCTGTATAAAATAACGGTAGAAATAATAAATACGATTGATGCGGTAAATTGAAATACCACCAATGCCTTGCGGATGGATAATCCTTTTATATTGATCTCTCCTTTACTTCTGATAGTATTCGAAGGCTTGAAAGAGGTTAATACAAAGGCCACATAACCACCAGATATAAATGAGCCGCAAATGATCATGGCAATGCCTGCAAGCCAGAACGAGCCGGTATTTAAAACAGATAGCGATAATTGCCTGCCTGTAAAACCGTTGAAGAATGATTGTAAACCATTTACCAGCAAAACCGCGAGTATAACGGCTGATACGGTAAGCAATAATGTTTCGGTTAAATGCTGAAATATGAGCTGGCTGCGCCTTGCGCCCAATACTTTTCTTACGCCAACTTCTTTTGCACGGTTTAATGCCTGCGCAGTGGAGAGATTGATGTAATTAAGCCATGCAATAACCAGTATCAATAAAGCGATACATGCAAAAACGGTTACCAGTAAAAGGTTTCCAAAAGTTTGATAAGGATAATTGAATGAAGGAGCCAGATGCAGTTCGCTAAAAGGCTGTAAATAAATAACGTCAGATTTTGAATCCGGATTGATGGAACGCACAAACCGGGTTATATTGGTTGCAAGCGAAATAGCGTTTGCATCCTTTCGCAACTGCAGGTAAATGCTTGTAAAACCCGATTGCGTTCCGTTGGGGTCTGCCCAGTCGTTGCCATTGCGGTTGGCAGGCGTTTCCAGTGTTTTCAAAGAAAGTAAAACTTCTCCTTTTATGTCTGACTCCCGTGGTAAACGATAGACTGCTTTTATTGTGTAAAGAGTGTTTCCAAACTGGTTGCTGACGGTAACTGTTTTACCAACGACGTCTACCGATGCAAAAAGTTTGCGGCTCATAGTTTCAGAAAGCGCAAGCGTTTTAGGCTCATCAAGCGACGAGGTTCCAG
Source organism: uncultured Segetibacter sp. (assembly GCA_964251885.1). Classification (GTDB taxonomy): domain Bacteria; phylum Bacteroidota; class Bacteroidia; order Chitinophagales; family Chitinophagaceae; genus Segetibacter. The sequence goes on from CAXUMK010000090.1 coordinate 19,079, forward strand.
ATAACAGCGGAAATGAAAAAACCGATAGAAAGCTGCCATCCACATATTTTATATCATTCTCACGAAACACTTTGCTGTCTTTTAAACTGTTCCCTTTGTACGTTATCACACCTCCGGCCAGATTTTCGGCTAAGCGGCAATAATTTTGAATGGCCGGGAACTGCTGTTTGATAACCGGCGCAAAACCCGGCGCCAAAACATAATCTGTGTTTTCTTTTTCGTCCTGCACATTTACGCGATATAGCTTATTATAATTTTTATTAAACCGGTTA
>CAXUMK010000091.1:0-9543 GCA_964251885.1 uncultured Segetibacter sp.
TCATTCAGCTTTTTTTCTTTTTTGGCTCCGAAAAAGTCGTTACTCGCAATGACGAACGATTGAACTCACAAAAAGGACAACAATTCATAAGCGATAATTTGGAATGCTCACATAATTCATCTGTTCTCTTAATTCATTTATCGATTGTAAAGAGTTCTTTACTTGCCACTTATCCTATCTTCCTTCATCCACGCTTACACTCATCCTTGATTGCAAACCATTTCTCTATCCCAGTAAAAAGTTCAGAAATGCAGTGTGGCAGTGCGTTTCAAGACAATTTGTATAAACCCTGTCTCAACCGTTCATCAAATCAAAGTATTCAATTGCATGACTTCATCCCATTTCGCTTCTTTACACTTTTTATGCGATATACTTTTGACTTGTCAATACAAACAATGACAATTTTTTAAAAAACATATAAAACTACAATTATGAAAAAGTTATTCCTGGCCGCTTTACTTGCAGTAGCAGTATCTGCAGGTGCATTCGCAAAAGGCCCAAGCAAAGTAAGTGCTGTTGTTGTGAACAATTTTAAAACCGACTTCAAAAAAGCTTCCGACGTTAGCTGGAACACTACAGCAGATTATACGAAAGCTACTTTTACTTTAGACAACGAAAGAATGGAAGCATTCTACAATGAAAAAGGTGAAAAAGTGGCTACCAGCAGAGCAATCTCTCTTGAAGAGTTGCCGGTGAATGCAAAAAGAGCTTTTGCAAAAAAATTCGAAGGCTATACTGTAAAAGAAGCTATTGAGTTAGAGAGCAACGACGAAACTGCTTACTACATTTCTGCACAAAATGAAAAAGAGTCTGTAATACTTAAAGTAAGCAATTCAGGACTTTCCACTTATCAAAGAACAAAAAAATAGGGATAAATCAAATGTCAATTAAAAGCCTTCGCTGTTGCGGGGGCTTTTGTTATTTATCAATATTCAAATAATACCCTTTCTTATTTCAAAGCCATTTTTATTGTTTCTACTGCATGAGGAATAAGATTGTGCATTGTTGAATAATCAACAAAAGTACAAGTGTGCGACGCAACGATGACTCATAGTAGTAATACAGCCGGCTCAAAAAAAACTACTGCACATTTTAATGAGGGAGAAGTATAAATTAACGTTTCCGAAATGTTTCGTATTTATAAATCTTTCTTACATTTGATGTACTAACACTTTCGTAAATAAACAAAAACAAACACATTATGAAGAAAAGGATCAAATACTTTGTACCGGTAATAGCTGTTGCACTAATGGCAAATACTGCTTTTGCCCAGGATGCAAAAGACAAATCATTAAAAGATCAGAATGAGAAATCGCAGGAAATTGTTATTCGTAAAAAAGGCGGTAAAACAGAGAAGATGACAATAGTAGTTGATGGAGACAATGTGACCATTAACGGAAAACCTGTTGATGAATTTAAAAACAGCGATGTCACTGTTTTTAAAAGAGACCGTTCGGCGCCAGTGCCCCCGCGTGTAAGAAATTTTTCACCTCCACCGCCGCCGGCCGCTGATCCTGAAAGTTTTAACTACCTGATGTCTTCACGTAACAAAGCCATGCTGGGGGTAATGACCGCAAAAGCAGACGCTGGGGTAAAAGTGACTGAGGTTACAAAAGAAAGCGGCGCTGAAAAAGCAGGACTGAAAAAAGAAGATGTGATCACCAAAGTTGGCAACAAAGAAGTGAAAGAGCCCGCAGACCTTGTTGAAGCAATCGGAAGCTATAAAGCCAATGATAAAGTCGACATTACCTACAGGCGTGACGGTAAAGAAAATAAGACATCGGCCACTTTAGGAGAAAATAAATCACGATCATTTTCTTACAACTTTAATAACCGCGATTTTAACCGCGACTTCAATTTCGAAATGCCCGAAGGAGCCATTGCGCCAATGGAAAACTTCAATTTCAACTTTAACAGGAAACCGAAAATCGGTTTGCAAATACAGGATGTGGAAGAAGGCAAAGGTGTTACCGTAAAAGATGTAGACGAAAATTCTCCGGCAGCAAAAGCAGGCATGAAAGATGGTGATATCATTACTTCGGTTAATGGAAAAGATGTGGCCGGTGTAGATGAACTGCATAGCGCAATTAAAGATTTGAAAGAAGGTGAAACCGTACAATTTTCATATAAAAGAGATGGAAAAAATCAAACTGCAGATGTAAAAATCCCCAAAAGGCTGAAGACTGCTGATTTATAAAAAGCACCGTAATTTAAAAAAGCCGTTACTAAAAGTAGCGGCTTTTTTTATGCTTTAAGTGTGCCACACTCGCAGGTGTGGCACATCTGGCACTCCAGGTTTTCCTTATTGACTATTGACTATTGACCTAATGACTATCTTTACAGCCTTAAACAAGGGTTGTTTTATTTTATACAATGAATGCAAGTGAAAAATACGAAGCTGTCATAGGGTTAGAGGTGCATGCGCAATTGCAAACCAAAAGCAAACTGTTTAGTGGCGACAGCGCTGCATTTGGCGCCGAACCAAATACGCATATCAGTCCCATCACTTTAGGCTACCCTGGAACGTTGCCAAAAACAAATAAAAAGGCGGTGGAATATGCCATCATGATGGGGCTTGCCTGCCATTGCGAAATAGAGCGCTACAACTACTTTGCACGCAAAAACTATTTCTATCCCGACCTTCCAAAAGGCTACCAGGTTTCGCAGCATACTACCCCTATATGCAAAGGCGGCTTTGTTTCTATTAAAACAAAAGATGGAGAAAAGCAGGTGCAGTTAAACCGTATTCACCTTGAAGAAGATGCGGGCAAAAGCATTCACGATGCAGATGAAGATTATACCTGTATCGACTTTAACAGGGCAGGCGTTCCTTTGATTGAAATTGTTACAGAACCAGACATGCATTCTGCGGAAGAAGCGTTTCAATATGTTACAGAAATAAGAAAGCTGGTAAGATGGATCGGCGTTTGCGATGGAAACATGGAGGAAGGAAGCCTGCGTTGCGATGCAAATGTTTCGATAAGATTAAAAGGTGAAACAACATTGGGAACTAAAGCCGAAGTAAAAAACCTGAACTCGATAAGAAACGTAAAAAAGGCCATAGAATATGAGATTGAAAGAATGATCGCAATGGCTGAAAAAGGTGAAACCATCATACAGCAAACAAGAAGTTTTGATGCTGACAACGATACCACTTTTGCCATTCGCGATAAAGAAGAAGCCAATGATTACAGGTATTTTCCCGAGCCCGATTTGACTCCGTTTCATCTCACAGAGGCTTTTATTTCCGGTATACAATCAAAGCTTCCCGCATTGCCGGAAGAATTGTTTGCGAAATATCAATCGTTAGGCTTAAGCGAATATGATGCAGGGCAGTTGTGCGATGAAAAGTCAACCGCGGATTATTTTGAGCAGGCCATACAGTATTCAAAAAACTACAAGGCAATTGTAAACTGGATGGTGGGTCCGCTACGTCAGCTTTTGAATGAAAGCAATACATCCTTTAACCAGATCGCTATAACACCCAAAAGCCTCGCAGGTCTTGTTTCTATTGTTGACGAAGGCAAAGTAAACTTCTCTGCAGCATCGGTAAAAATCTTACCAGCGCTGATGGCAAATCCCGGAAAAGAACCTTTGCACTTGGCAACTGAACTTAATCTTTTGCAGGTTAGCGCAAGCGCAGATATAGAAGCCTGGGTAAATGAAGTGCTTGCTAAAATGCCTGATAAAGTCGCGGAATATAAAAAAGGTAAGAAGGGATTGATTGGGCTGTTTGTAGGTGAAATAAAAAAAGCAAGCAAAGGCAAAGCTGATCCTAAAATGGCTACTCAATTACTGGAAGAAAAACTGAAATAACAAGTAAAAACAGCATACAAATTCGCAGAAAAAAATGAAAACAATAATATACGCACTACTGTTTGTGACGGTCGCGACAGCATGCCAGCAAAAAAAACATGGAGCATTTACAGTAACAGGCGTAATCGAAAATGCTCCCGGAAAGAAAGTAGTTCTGATGGAAACGCCTTATGCAAACGCTCAGCCTGTCATTCTTGATTCGGCAATATTAAAAGGCAAAGGATCTTTTACTTTAAAAGGAAGGGCAAATGAAGAAGGTATTTACCGGCTGGTTTTAGAAAACGGGCCTGACGTTATTTTGGTAAATGACAATAACAATATAAAAGTTCATCTCGATGTAAATGATTACAGAGACTATACAGTGGAAGGTTCACCGGCATCTGAAAGTTTACACACGCTGTTTGAAAATTACCGGGCAAAAGACTCTGTAATTCTGACAACTTTTAAAGCTATTGACAGTATAAAATCGCTTGCCGGCCAGGATAGTATTGCGGCTATATGGCAAACCAGAAATGACCAGCAGATTGTCTCTCTCAACAATACGCTGAAAGATTATATAAACAGTTCTGCCAGCCCAGCCGCATCTTTGTATGCGCTTGGCATGGCAAGCGAGACAATACCCAACGAGGAATTAAAATCGATTGCAGATGTATTGTCAAAAAAATTTCCTGAACACACAGGCCTGGCAAGAATTAAAAGTATGCTGGCTGTAAGAACCCCTGCTGCAGCTCCGGCAACTGAAAATGCAGCCAATAATTATGCTTTGCTGAATAAACAGGCACCAGACTTAACAATGAATGATGTAAATGGCAAACCCGTCAGCATCAGCAGTTTTAAAGGCAAATATTTGCTGGTTGATTTCTGGGCAAGCTGGTGCGGTCCGTGCAGGCAGGAAAACCCAAATGTGGTAGCTGCTTACAATGAATTTAAAAATAAAAACTTTACCATTCTCGGTGTATCGCTCGATGAAGATAAGTCTGCATGGCAAAAAGCAATTGCAAACGATCATCTGACATGGAACCACGTAAGCGACTTAAAGCAATGGGAAAGTGCGGCTGTGTCTGCTTATGGTTTTGACGGAATTCCTTTCAATGTTTTAATCGATCCAACCGGAAAAATTATTGCCAGTTCTTTAAGAGGTGAAGAGTTGGAAAAAAAGCTGGCGGAGGTGCTGAAGTAAGAATGCGAAAAGAAAATAATAAGCGCCGAGTTTCTTTACAAACTATTATAATACTTAACTGCAGCTATCCAGCTTTTTTCATCTTTGCCGGTTAATTTTTTTTCATTGAGATAAGAAAAAACCAAAGCGCTTTTATCTACTAAATGATTCTCTAAATTTTTCTTACTGAGATTTATACTTTCATACTTTTGATGATCGTACAGAAAATATTGATAAGACTCCTGAAACCTTTTTAGTTTGGTAGCATTGCCATATTCGGTATACTCTTCCAATTCTTTCTTTATAAATTTCAGCAAAATCATTTTACCTTCTGCTAATACCTGCAGGTATTTACCGCTGTTTACATTTGAATTAATTTGAAATCCTTTTTTAAATACCAAAGCATTACTTGAAGTATCTTCTGAAGAGTACAGGATGACCTCAGGAATAGTTGGATTGATTTCATAAGCGGTGTCGTTTTTATTCGCAACAAATTTGTTATTGTAAGTATCAAATTTCATTGTAAAGTTGTTTACAAATGTGCCGTTGTTCAAAACTATTTTAGCATGCATCCATGCATCCTGAAGAAACTGTGTGCCCTGCACATCGGTATACTGCGCGATATAAGCCAGATTTCCTGAAAGCACATCTATAAATTTTCTGTTTTGTATCTGTACCTCAGCTTGTGAAAATGAGTAAGCAGAAAGGATGCAAAAAGCGATTGAAAGAAAACTTTTTTTCATAAAGATGAAGGTTTAAACTATTATACTTCACGCAGGATAGTTTCCCGCAAATTGTATACGTGTCAACTTAGAGTTTTTTTGGGTTGCGAACATTGGTTTCTTGTGGTACATCCTTATGTCACTCACTGGTACGGCAAATCTTTATTCAGCTTTAACCCAAAATCTGCTTGCCTCACTGTCAAAAACTTCACCCACAAACATTTTTTCTTTAAATTAACGCCAATCCGCAAACGGGGACAAGTAGTGCAAAGCCGAATAGCGAAAATATAGTACAAGTGAGTGACACAACGATGCTTAATGCTTATTCTTCGGCTGGTACCCAAAAAAACCTATTGCACTACTTGTGCCATTTACAGGAAACTTATGAGGCGGCAAGTATAAAGAAAAAGAGGCTTGTAAAAAAGCCTCTTTTCTGTAGATAATTAGGATTGATTAATAGCCGGGATTTTGAACAATAGTAGGATTAGCATTCAATTCTGCAACAGGTATTGGCAGTATCAACCCAATATTGGTTGGAGCAACTGTAATTGTCGCAAGTGGATTTTGGTTACTTACTTTTGTAAATGTCCTTTTCAATCTTACCAGATCCCAGAAACGACTTCCTTCAAAAGCAAGTTCCTTTCTTCTTTCTGTAAGAATGTCTTCTAACACCTGGCCACCCGATGAAGCATAACCTGTAAAGGACAGGTCTCTTTGTTTAGCGATCATATTCAGGTATTTAAGCGCATTAACCGCATCTCCGTTATTATAATATGCTTCTGCAGCAATTAAAATAATATCAGATAATCTTAAGACTTTTACATCATCTTTATCCGTTGTATTAGATGCGTTAGGATATTTATAATTCAAATAAACAGTCCCTGCCTGCCCGCTTCTTATGCCAACAGGATTTAAACCGGCACGCACATCTGTAGATGAGTACAAAGCATGTAGATCTGCTGTACCTAAAATATCGCCATAGTAACCGCCTATTGTTAAGTAAATACCGCCAAGCTGGTCAAAGCCCTGGTTGTTGGTGAGATCAGATGAAACCTCAAATAAAGTTTCATTTTTGCTCGACGTTTGTGTGGCCGGATTGGCCCAGTAACCACCGGGAGAATAATTTGCCTGCGATACTGTTGCTGCACCCGATGGAGAAACATAAGATGCTGCAGGAAGAAGAACCCAACCGCTATTGTTTATAACATCTAAGGCTGCTGTTTGCGCATTTTGCCAGTCTCCCATATTTTGATACACTCTTGCTTCCAATGCTCTTGCTGCATACTTTGAAAAATAAGCGGTGCCTCTGTACTGCGTCATAAGGCTGTATGCTTTTTCAAGATCGGCAATTACTGCAGTATATACTTCCTTTACTGTATTACGGGCCGGTGTAGCATTTTGATTGAATGAAGTTACAATGGGTATTCCGGGATCACCTGGCGCAACAGTATATGGATGCGCATAATTCCTCACCAGTTCAAAGTGCATTAATGCCCTAATAGCATAAGCTTCACCCTGGTATTCACTCACATTTACAGAAGTAGGTAAAGTGGCATTGATTACAGTATTTGCAGTTTTAATAGCTATGTAAGCATTCTGCCAGATACCAAGTGCATAAGCGTCGCCATTGTTAAATGAATAGTTATTGAAGCTGATGTAACGACCTGAGTTAGCGGTAGTAACAAAAGCATTATCAGCCATCAAATCTCCCTTTACTGGTAAGGTGCGTCCATATAAGTCAGTAGCACGCAACGACGAATAAGCACCGTTCAACGCAACACTTAAATCACCTTCTGATCCCACCGCCAGGCTTATATCGACTGCCGTATTTGGTGTCTTAGTTAAAAAGTCTTTACTGCACGAAGGCAAAATAATTGGAACAATAAAGAGCAAAAATCCAAGCTTTATTATAAGTTTCATAATTGTTATAAATTTTAAAATTAAAATCCCAGGTTAATGCCGAATGTAACTGCCCTGTTATAGAATATGTTAAGGTTCTGCTGGCTGGCTATACCTTGCTCAGGATCGAAAGGCAGGTTTTTATCAAAAGTTTTGGTCCAGATATTAGTTCCTCTTGCATATACATTTAAAGAAGCAACATGCAGGGTTCTGATAATTGAAGCAGGAGCATTGTAACCTATTGTGATATTTCTCAATCTGATAAAATCGCCTTTATATAAAAATCTTGTAGATATCGAAGAAGAATTGTTACCTGAATTATATATTGGCTTTGGCACATTTGTAATGTCACCTGGTTTTTGCCATCTGCTAAGGTTGATGCTGTATTTACCATAAGACGGACTAACCTGGTCAAAGAAGTAGTTGTTCCATGTCTCCTGAACATAATTACCAAAATTGTAATAAAAGTCACCCGATAAGCTAAACCCTTTATAGGTAAATGTATTAGAGAAGCCTCCATAATATTTAGGAGAAGCAGATTTACCTGTTATTACTCTTGCGGCATTATTATAATTGGTAGTAGTGGTTTTCATTGAAGAGTCTGTAAACCAAAGAGGATTACCATTAGCCGGGTCAACACCTGCCCATTGACGCATGTAAAATGAGTAAATATCGTACCCTGGTTTCAATATAAACTGGCCATTAATAACCTGGGTTTGTCCCGGAGGCAACGTGGTCACTTTATTCTTGTTATGTGTAAAGTTGAAGCTTACATCCCACGAAAAATCCTTTGTTTGAACAGGTGTGGCATTAACAGTTACTTCCAATCCTGAATTTTGCATGGCGCCTATATTTTGGTTAATGCTTGAGAAACCAATAGTCATAGAAGTAGGCGTGCTAAATATAAGATGGTCAATTACTTTTTTATAATAATCAAGTGTAAAGCTTACCCTGTTTTTTAAAAAAGATGCATCTAAACCAATATCTAATTGCTTTGAGGATTCCCATTGCAAATTGACATTTCCGATAGTATTGAATGTACCACCGGGCTGACCATTGTAGTTATAGCCAAAGCCATAAGTTTGCCTGAAAGCATAGTTATTAATGGTTGTAGTGCCGGGAACGTAAATTTCTGCATTTCCTGCTGATCCGTAAGAAGCTCTCACCTTTACATCGGTGATATAATTCTTATCGTTCAAATCAGAGAAGAATTGTTCTTTGCTGATGTTCCATGCAACACTTCCAGATGGAAATACACCATACTGATTATTAGGAGCAAATCTCGAGATACCATCTCTTCTTATATTACCAGCTACTATATATTTGCCTTTATAATTAAAAGAAGCGCTTCCAAATGAAGAAGCGATAGCATAATCTGAATTACTGCTTGAGGCAACTGTAGGTGTGGCCGCAATAGCTGAAGTAGTTAATGCAGAGGTTGGGAAGTTCGAAGCTCCGGCAGAAACGAAATAACCTTTTGAGCTGATTGCTTCATAGCCCAGTTTCGCATTTAAAGTCAAGTCTTTGTTTTTGGTAAGATTTACCCTGTAATCCAAGGTATTTGTCCAGTCATACAAAAAATATCGGGTTGTATAGTTATAAGCCCGTCCGTTGGCAGAACGGCCATCACCTTCGTACCGGTTGTTGTATTGGTATTCTTCGTAGTTAAGGTACTGCAATCCCATTCTGGTGGTAAAGGTCAGGTTATCCAGAATGTTATACTTACCCTCTGCTTTTCCATACCCCGATACGTTATCTAATGTACGGATGTCATATTTATTTATGTACAAAGGGTTATAAAGGCTTCCAAAATCTTTAGCCGCTGTACTGATATTGTAAGTACCATCTGTATTATAAGGATTAATGGTAGGTTTTAGAAAAAACACTTCCATTACCGGGTTAGAGAAATAAGATCCATTGCTTAGTGGCGTATTTTGATGACTGTAG
>CAXUMK010000091.1:9553-19227 GCA_964251885.1 uncultured Segetibacter sp.
AATGTTCTTTTGTTGCAACTGACTCGTTGGAGCGGTGTGCAGATTGTTTTCTCAAAGCATTGCACGATGAGTTGAAAGTTTAATGAAAAACTTAATTTTTTACTTACAGTATGGTCTAAGTTAACAATGGCCGAATATCTTTTCAAAGCGGAACCGATCACATTCGCTTCCTGGTTAAAATAACCCCCGGAAATATAAAACTTTGTTTTTTCATCACCGCCGGAAGCTGAGAAGTTATATTGTTGCTGTGTTCCGATTCTTGTTACTAAATTTAACCAATCAGTATTTACAGATCCGTCACCATAAGTCAGGGCGGCTGTATCTGCCTGGCCTGTACGGTAACCGGCATTTACCAAACCTTCTTTATATAACATCAGCCAGTCGGCTGCCCGCAATGGTTTTCCGGCATCAGGAATAGGACCATGTTTATTAGTACCGGCTTCTGCCGTAAATTTAAACTGGGTTTTACCGGCACGCCCTCTTTTTGTAGTGATTACTATTACTCCGTTTGAACCACGCGAACCATAAATAGAAGTACCTGCAGCATCCTTTAATACCGAAATTGATTCAATATCATCAGGATTGATGTTTGCCAGCACGTTGGATGTAGTTCCTAAGCGTCCCACATCACCGCTGTTAATTTGAATTCCGTCTATAACAAATAAAGGTTGAGAAGAAGCTGAATAAGAACCAATTCCTCTTATTCTTATTTGTTGGTTAGCGCCTGGCTGTCCGCTAAACGTTGCCGATTGTAAACCTGCAGCTTTTCCCTGTAAAATCTGGTCCACAGAAGTCAGCGGTACATTTGCCACTTTATCGCCACTTACTTTTGCTATTGAGGCAGTCACGTCTGTCTTTTTCTGAGTGCCATAGCCAACTACCACTACCTCTGCCAAACTACCTGAGGCAGTTTTTAACTGAGGATTTACAAACGCAGTATTTTTCCCCAACGGAACCTCTTGCTGAACATAACTTATTGACGAAATGATCAAGCTTTTAACAGATTCAGGTATTGTAATACTAAAAGTTCCATCTGCATTACTTGCAGTTCCACCTTTTAAACCCTTAGGAACGATTGTAGCATTTGCAATGGGGGTTCCACCTTCGTCAGTAACCCTTCCTGTTACTGTTTTGTTTTGAGCGAGCAGAGCTGAATTAAACAGCAAAACTCCAAGCATAATAAAAAGAAGTCTTCTCATGTTTGTTTAAGTATTGATTAAAGTTTGGTTAGAAAAAAAATTATGAAATAGAAAGTTGTGTTGAACTTATATCAGGTAATGTATGGATGGTATCACACAAAAGTCTAAAGCATAATTCTATTATGTTAATATAAAAATCGAAAAGTGAATTTTAATTAAAAAGACAAACAGGAGCAAGCATCGAAAGATAAATTAGATCAGGATAAAACAGATAGTTATAATTCCTCTATATGGCAATTAAAAACTGATTAAAATGGATCAATAAAACTCAATTTTAACAATTCGAATGCAATATAAGGTCAGAATCCAAATTTTTTAAAAAAAAATTAGAGTTATTATTAAAGAAGTGTGATAACGACAAGTATTACCAGAACATAACAAAATAATAATCAACTAATTAAAATAAAAGAATACTGCTCAAATTTTTTAAAAATGAATACAATTAGTTAAAGTAAAAAAAGAGAAATATATTTTATAATGGTTAAAAACAATATGACATGCCCCTCTTACTTTGCTGCTTACTTTATTTAAAAAAAGGACTTGGCTGTTAGATAAGTCCGCTTCAAACTGCTAATAGTGATTAACTATTTCTGTATTTTTTTAAAAGATGTATATTGATAACCCCTGTTCCTTAAGCATCAACTTATTATACCTTCGCATTATGAATGAATTACTACAACAGATTGAAGGGTACAAACAGGAGATTTCTGCATTTACTGCTGCTGGTGCAGAAGAGTTAGAAGCCTACAGAATTAAGTATTTAGGTACAAAAGGGATTGTAAAAAATGTAATGGCCGAAATGAGAAATGTACCAAACGAAAACAAAAAAGAATTTGGTCTTATTTTGAATGCTTTTAAAATTTTTGCTGAAGAACGTTTTGAAGCATTGAAAGAAGGTCTTACTGCCAGTAAACAAGAAACTTCTTCAAACATAGATTGGTCTTTACCGGGTGATACTGTTGCATCAGGTACGCGTCATCCGTTAAGCATTGTTCGTAACCAGATAGTGTCTATTTTTAAACGACTGGGTTTTGCGGTTGCAGAAGGTCCGGAGATAGAAGATGACTGGCATAACTTTACCGCGCTTAACCTTCCCGAAAACCATCCTGCACGCGATATGCAGGATACTTTTTACTTACATCAAAACCCCGATTACCTGCTGCGCACTCATACAAGCAGTGTGCAGGCGCGAACATTGGAAAGGCAGAAACCGCCTATCCGTATCGTTTGTCCCGGTCGGGTTTACCGCAATGAAACCATCAGCGCACGGGCTCACTGTTTTTTTCACCAGGTCGAAGGATTATATGTAGATGAGAACGTAAGCTTTGCAGATTTAAAGCAAACATTATATTTTTTTGTGCAGGAGATGTATGGCAAAGACGTTAGAATCCGTTTTCGCCCCAGCTATTTTCCGTTTACAGAACCAAGTGCAGAAATGGATATTAGCTGCACAGTTTGCGGTGGCGGGGGCTGCAGTTTGTGTAAGCATACAGGGTGGGTAGAGATTCTTGGCTGCGGCATGGTTCATCCTAAAATGTTAGACAACTTCAATATCGACTCTAATAAGTTCACTGGGTTTGCGTTTGGTATGGGTATAGAACGTATATGCCAGCTTAAATTCAGGGTTAACGACTTACGCTTATATTCACAAAACGATATCCGGTTTTTACGCCAGTTTGCCGGGGCAGTATAATCGCATTTTTAGGGTAACGGTAAAAGTATTGCTATTTGTATTCTTACCTGCAAATTACAGTCGGAGTGGATGTGATGTATTCTCTTGTACTATACTTCTCGCCTTATAAGTTTCACGCTAACGGGACAAGTAGTGCAATTGCTGAATATGGAACAAATAGCACAAGAGTGCGACGCAACGATGAAAAATAGTAGTAATACAGATCGGCTCATAAAAACCAATTACACATTTTATGCAGCGCATAGTATCACTATGCAGCAGAACCCTTTCTAACCATTACAAATTTTTTTTTTGACTTTGGCACTCAATTTGGCAATACTATTCACTCTATTGTCAGCCTTTTAACATTCCTTAGTTAAACACAATAATCATCTCTGGCGTTATAAGTCTACTTTCGCGCCTTCATTTATTTTAATTTTTTTCGATGTCAGCAATTTTAATCTTCTTCTTCGCTCACTGGTTTTTGTCTTTATTTTTTCATACTTTTTTCCTGCACCGTTTTGCATCTCATCAGATGTATACAACCAGTAAGACATGGGAGAAGGTGTTTTATTTTCTTACATGGTTTACGCAAGGCTCTTCATTTTTAGTTCCGCGTGCTTATGGTGTAATGCATAGAATGCATCATGAATACAGTGATACAGAACAAGACCCACATTCACCGCATTTCTTTAAAGACGTATGGCACATGATGCTGCATACTGCTAAAATTTACCAGGCTTTTTTAACCAATAAAGTTTTGCCTGACGAGAAATTTACAAAAGAATATTTGCCGGTATGGGATAGACTTGACAGAATTGGCTATAGCTGGATTTCAAGATTGCTTTTTTCTGCAGGATATATCGCGTTCTATATCTATTTTGCTCCGTCGTACTGGTGGTTCTTATTATTGCCTTTTCATTTTCTGATGGGACCTATACAGGGTGCTATTGTGAACTGGTTTGGTCACAAGTTGGGTTACCAGAATTTTAATAACGGCGATCATTCAAGAAATTCTACTCCATGGGGATTTTTACTAATGGGAGAATTGTTTCAGAATAATCATCACTATGCTAAAGACAGCGCCAACTTCGCTAAGAAATGGTTTGAGTTTGATATGACTTACGTTATAATGAAAGCTATGCATGCAGTTAGAATAATCAAACTGAAGCCTGCTGCAGTAAGACGGTAATTATTACAAATATAACTTTACTTTTAAATCCTGTTTCATCACTTGCATTGCAAAGGCTGAAACAGGATTTTTTTATTAAGTTATAGCCATCAAATGAGTAAGGCGTTATTGGAAACATCAGAAGACCTGGTTTTGAACATTTCAAACAGTAATGAAACGGCATCTATTTTAGTTACCGGGGCAACAGGTCTGGTTGGTTCTCATCTCATTAGCCAATTAATTAAAGAAGGCAAAAAGGTAACCGCCTTATACCGAAGCGAAATTCCTGTTATACCAGTAAAAGAAAAAGTAACATGGGTAAAGGGCGATATACTGGATGTGATCAGTTTGGATGAAGCAATGGAGGATATACAGCATGTATATCATTGCGCTGCCATCGTTTCGTTTAATCCAAAGAAAAAGCAGGAACTTTTTAAAACAAATATAGAAGGCACTGCAAATGTTGTAAATGCAGCTTTGATTGCAGGGGTAAAAAAGTTATGTTATGTAAGTTCGGTAGCGGCGCTGGGTAAAAACAAAAAAGGACTTCCTGTAAATGAAACAACAAAATGGAGCGAAGAAACGAATGACAGCAACTACAGCAAAAGTAAATATTATGCAGAAGTAGAAGTGTGGCGCGGAATAGCTGAAGGACTGCAGTCAGTTATAATAAATCCTTCCATTATATTAGGTGCAGGTAACTGGAATGATAGCTCAACAAAGATCTTTAAGACCGCTTATGAAGAGTTTCCCTGGTACACTGAAGGGATTACAGGTTTTGCAGATGTACAGGATGTTGTAAAGGCGATGATACAATTAATGGACAGTGACATAAGCGGCGAGAGATTTATTATAAGCGCTGAGAACAGGAAATACAAGGAAGTTTTTACTGCCGCTGCCAATGCTTTTTGTAAAAAGCCACCTTATAAAAAAGTAAGTTCTTTTGCAGCAAATATGGTAAGGCATTTCGAAGCTTTTAAATCGATGCTGACAGGAGAAGAACCTTTGTTGACGAAGGAGACGGCAGAAGCTGCGCAGTCTGTTACTCTCTTCGATAACAGCAAGCTTACAACTTTTTTACCTTCTTTTAAGTATACACCTGTTGAGCAAACTATTGAAAGAGTATGTTCAGAATTGAAGATCAGGAATAAGTTGGATAAATAAAGTATTCAATCAACTGATTGGTTACACTTAAAGCAGTGTAAAAATGTACAACACTTTTATGAGCCGGGCAGTATTGCTACTATTTTACATCGTTGCGTCGCACACTTCCTCTGGAGGTACTTATTTCAGCAAAAGAGAGCCTTCATTGCGAGGAGGAACGACGAAGCAATCCCCGCTAATAGCAGGCCTATTCAAACACAATTGGATTGCTTCGTACCCTGCAATGACGAAGAACTGTGCCGTCATTGCGAGGAGGAACGACGAAGCAATCTCCTGCTAACAGTAAGCCTGTTCAAACACAATCGGATTGCTTCGTACCTCGCAATGACGAACGACTTACCTTTTTTCCCCTGCCATTGGCAGTTTTCACGCAAAGGGCGCAAAGACGCAAAGATTATGTCTTGTTATTGTATTTTGCTTTCCACGCCTTTATGTTTTTCCTTTGCGTCATTGCGCCTTTGCGTGCCGTTCTTTTGGATGTATTTATTTGTTCTCCATTACCTTTTTCCATAACTCCGGTATACGTTTTACCCATACTAATTCTTTCTTTTTTGTAAGCGCATTTTCGGCTGGCGATCCAAAGTAAATTTTACCATCTTCAATGTTATCGCCGACTCCGCTTTGTGCAAGTACTGTTACATTATTGCCGATAGTAAGCGTTTTACTTACGCCTACCTGACCCCAAAGAACAACCCCATCTTTTAATGTTGTTCCGCCTGCTATGCCTACCTGTGCCGCAAATAAACAGTTCTTACCGGTAACAACATCATGGCCAATATGCACCATGTTATCCATCTTGGTTCCGGCTCCTATTCGTGTCTCTGCAGTTACACCGCGGTCAATAGTGCAACCTGCCCCTATCTCTGCAAAATCTTCAATAACGACCTGTCCGCAGCTTTGCATTTTTTTGTACCACACATCCCGGTTCTTCTTAGTATTATAGTAAAATGCATCGCTTCCGATAACAGTTCCTGCCTGTATAATAACGTTGTTGCCTATTTGTGTATAATCGAGAATGGTCACGTTAGGATGAATGATACAATTGCTGCCGATGCTCACATAATTACCTATAAAAACGTTGGGCATTATAATGGTCCCTTCACCAATTGCAGAAGTGTCGCTTACCAGCTTTGAAGATGAAGTAAAAGGCCTGAAATGATTTACAATTTTTAAATAAGCTTCAAAAGGTTCATCCGTTATAAGCAAAGATTTCCCCTCCGGAACGGCTACTTCTTTTGTATTGATGATGATAAAAGATGCCGCGCTGTTAAGGCACTTGTCATAATATTTTGGATGATCGACAAAACATAAATCTCCTGTTTCTACACGATGTATTTCATTGATGCCTGTTGCCTCTGCTGTAGAGTTACCTGTTACTTCAGCGCTTACCAAATCAGCAATCCATTGAAGAGAAACAGGAGAAGGAAATTTCATACATTTTTAATTTTAGCAAAGGTACTATTCGCAATAAGCAACGAGGCTTTTTATAACATCGTTGTTTAAAATATTTCAGCTTGCCTGTCGCAATAAAAGAAGGTAAAAATGTTTTTGTTTTGCATTTTTCTGCATTCCTTATTTTATTCATTGATGCAGTAAATGTCGTCATGCAAAAGGCTTTATTTACTTATACAAAATAGCAGTGGATTAGCAGTTACAAAACAAAACAAAAGTTAAGTGAAGCATGGGTTGTTGAAAGTTCATTTCATTTAAAAAAAGTTATCCCGGTAAAAACTTTTTTTAAAGAATGATTTCCAAGAGAAGCATATCTTTTTTTGTATAGCTTAAGCAAATATAACATTGAAACAAAGAGGCAGATGGCTGTAGAATAAGATAACAATTTTAAAGGTAAGAAGAGCTGAAACCCTTTATTCATCAACGTTTCAGAAGAAGGAAAGATAAGCAATATGTATGTAGTCATTTGAAGCTTAAGACTGTTCGGCTTCAACTACAGAAGACACAGTTACTTAACTTGCTTTATCCTTATTAACACAAAAATTATAAAATGTGTATAAAATTGTCAAAGAAATTTTTTGTGTTAGAAAAAACAATTTTTAATATTGTGTAGGGAAATTTATTTCCTGATACTTACTAACCCATCCATATATCAAAAGCCTGGTTTTTTACCGGGCTTTTTTGTTGTTATATGCATCGTTACTTCATCATTTATAAACCGTACCAGGTGCTTTCTCAGTTTACTTCTGAAGCAGGTAAAAAAACACTCGCTGATTACTTTGATCTACCTAAAGATGTATACCCTGTAGGACGTTTGGATTATGACAGCGAGGGCTTGCTGATACTTACCAATGACAGCGATATTAATCATCGTTTACTGCACCCCGCATACAAACATGAAAGAGAGTACTGGGTGCAGATTGAAGGATTAATAACACAAAAAGCCTTGCATCATTTGCAGCAGGGAGTAACGATTTCAATAGATGGAAAAGAGCACAAAACATTGCCTTGTAAAGCATCTCTGTTTGACAGCGAACCTGCGGTTGCTGAAAGAAATCCGCCTATAAGATTTAGAAAAGATATACCTGTCTCGTGGATGAGTTTATCATTAACCGAAGGTAAGAACAGGCAGGTAAGAAGAATGACTGCAAAGGTTGGCTTTCCTACTCTCAGGCTGATAAGATACCGCATTGAAAAGATAACTTTAGAAGACCTTCAGCCAGGTGGAATAAAAGAACTGCTGAAGGACGAATTGTATACTAAACTTTTTGTTTAGCAACACTACAATTTGGCCTGCTGCTATACTACAATTGCATCATTTATTTAAAGTAGAGTATGACATTGAAATCATACTATTAAGCAAAACATTCTATTGCTACATCACAATATTTTCCTCCTCAAAATTTATCGAAAGCTGCTGTGGATTTATGTTGAAACTCATGCGGTGGTATTTGCATAAGCCATGCGCTTCTATGGCGAGTCTGTGTTCTTCGGTGCCATAGCCTTTGTTGCTGCTCCAGTTGTAGAGAGGGAATTCGTGGTGCAGGTTTTTCATAAATTCATCACGGTACGTTTTGGCTAACACACTTGCAGCAGCAATGGATGAGTATAAGCCATCGCCTTTTACAATACACTTATGCTTTACATCCTGGTAAGGGGTAAAACGGTTGCCGTCAATCAATAGGTACTTAGGACGTTTTTTGAGACTGTCTAAAGCGAGATGCATCGCTTTGATAGAGGCGCGTAAAATATTGATGCGATCAATTTCTATGTGGTCAACCCGGGCAACGCCGTAGCAAACGGACTCTTTCTCAATTACGGGTCTCAGCTCATTTCTTTGCGCTTCTGTCAGTTGTTTGCTGTCATTTAAAAAAGGATGCTGAAAATTTTTGGGCAGAATAACAGCAGCGGCGAAAACAGGGCCGGCATAACAACCTCTTCCTGCTTCATCGCAGCCGGCTTCAACGTATCTTTTCTGGTAATAAGGTTGCAGCATACGACGCAAAATGGAGTTTAGAAAATTAAAATTCCAATAAAACAACCAAAGACTCAACAAAAAGTTATCACCATCGTTTTACCATTAATTTTGCCGCGGGTACTAAATAAGAAATATGCATCAGGATAAATCGACACGGGTTGTAGCGAACTGGATTTTTTTAGGGGTTGCAATGTTGATTGTCCAGGTTTTGTTGGGTGGTATTACCAGGTTGACAGGCTCGGGATTATCTATCACAGAATGGAAACCCATCATGGGGGCAATGCCACCAATGAATGAAGGTGAATGGCAGCAAGCTTTCAGCAAATACCAGCAGATTGCGCAATACAAGTTTTTGAACACTCATTTTACGTTGAGCAATTTTAAATTCATCTTTTTCTGGGAATGGTTTCACCGTTTGTGGGCAAGACTCATAGGCATTGTTTTTCTTATTCCTTTTATATATTTCCTCGTAAAAAACTATTTCAAAAGTTGGATGGTTGTTCCGCTTGTTATCCTGTTTTTGCTGGGCGCACTGCAGGGAGCGATTGGCTGGGTAATGGTGCAAAGCGGGTTGAATGACAACGACGTGTATGTTAGTCACATACGATTGGCTGTGCACTTTATGGCAGCAATGGTTTTGATAAGCTATGCAGTGGTATTCGGGCTAAAGTTATCAATAGAACCACGGCAACGTATCACACAGCCGCAGCTGTTACGAGGCGCTGTTGTAATTACAGTGCTTATTTGCATCCAGCTAATTTTTGGAGCTTTTATGGCCGGTTTAAAAGCCGCCGCTACAGCCCCAACGTGGCCTGCTATAAATGGAATGATCATACCCGAAGGAATGTTTTCAAACGGAAGCTTTCTGCACAATATTGTATACGATAAAATAGCTGTTCATTTTGTTCATCGTACCCTTGCTTATCTGATTGCGTTATTTATCATTATCTGGTGGTTTAATGCAAAATCTGTTTTGTATTCCCCTGCTTTTAATAGAGTTAAAATGCTTGCTTTATTATTAGTAATCGCACAGGTGTG